>NZ_SJOR01000030.1:0-17894 GCF_012027715.1 Massilimicrobiota sp. SW1139
ATATTGCCAGACTTTAATAAGTCTACCAATCATAACTGCTGAAATGATAGTTCCTATGCCTATTCCCATAATAGGATTATGTGTTATCCAGCTTAAAACAAGCGAACATAAAATCATAGAAATATCAAACATATTTTTGACATTATAGAAAGGATAATGGAAAACTTCACTTATTGTTTTCACAATGCCATCCCCTGGATTTAATACAAAGTTTGTTTCACTTGTCAAATAAACGCCTAAAGAAATACAAAGTAAAGCAATACATAATAGTAACAGTGAATGTATAAAAGATGATGGTGTTATATGAATGATATAATCATAAAAGTCATTAAGATAACCAAATACAAAAGATAGCGGTATTTCTAAAAGGTATTCTTTAGTTATTTTCTTTGATAATAAACATTGTATTCCAACAAACACAATATACCAGATAATAGAGGCTGTTCCTAATGATATATGAAATATTTGACTTGTTGTATAAATGGAACTTGATAATGCAGCAACTCCTAGTCCTGTAGAAATATTCAATACAATTCCTAATGCTAAAAAATTTAAACCAATAATATAAATAATGATTTTTTTCATAATCTAACTCCTTCAATTTATACTTATTTTAATCAATTTATTATAATTGTCTAATATAAAAATGATATAATATAATAACTAAAAGTTATAATAAAGGAGTTTTTCTATGAATATTCAACAATTAAAATGCTTTGTCGAAGTTTCTAAAACTTTAAACTTTACAAAAGCCAGTCAAAATCTATTTATTTCTCAAACAGCTGTTAGTAATCATATTAAACATTTAGAAGAAACACTTGGTTTTCATTTGTTTATAAGAAACAAAAAGCATGTTCAATTAACTCAACAAGGAGAAATCTTTTTAAAAAGTGCTCTTAAAGTCTTGGAAGCAAATCAAGAATGTTATCAAACGATTCAATATTTACATCATGAAAATTTTGGTCAATTAAGAATTGGATATTTAAAAGGCATTGAACATTGCATTATGATTAAAATTATTCAGAATTTTTATCAGCACAATAAACATATGGATATTCAGCTTTATCGTGATTCTAGACAAGAAATTGAAGAGCTGTTAAAAAATCATAAAGTCGATTGTGTATTCACTGCTAGAGTTGGTCATGATCCTATTCCTTTTGAAGATCAGTTTGATTATCTCCATATTTATTCTTATCCATTTGTTGTTGCTATGAATAAAAATCATATTTTATCTTCATATCCATCTTTAGACTATTTTGATATAAAAAATCAAACACATGTGATTATGGATACAAGTCATCCTGATTTTAAAAGCCATGATTTAGATACTCTTTTCATGCATTTAGCTATTAGTCAGGATACTGCCATCCTAGCCCAATTTGTTGAAGATTATTATGCTTATCAAAAATATCTTTGCTTTTTACCTTTAAAAGACTTTTCTCAACAATTCCATATTTATCTGATCTGGCATAAAAACTCTCAAAATAAAAGTTTGAATGCATTTTTACAAAGTATCAAAAAAGAGAAAGAATAATGTTTCTTCCTCTTATTGATAGTCTTCCTGTACATCAAAAGCAATTAAATCATCAAAAGTCTGTCTTCTAATCACTAATTTACTTTTGCCCTGATATGTAAAAACAACAGCTGGCTTTGGTAACTGATTATAGTTAGAAGACATGGAATAGTGATAGGCCCCTGTTGAAAATTGAGCAAAGATATCACCAGGTTCAGGATATGGTAACATAATATCTTTAACAACAATATCAGCAGATTCACAAACCTTTCCAGCAACAGTCACTTTTGTATCACGACGTTCATAAGCTTTATTAACGATAATACCATCATATTGTGCATCATATAAAGCCGTTCTAATATTATCCGTCATTCCACCATCAACACTCATATAAGTACGAACATCTGGAATATCTTTAACTGCTCCCACTGTATATAATGTAATTCCAGCATTACCAACAACATAACGTCCTGGTTCTACAAGTACCATTGGCATTTCCCAACCACGTTTATCATAACCATCTTTAATAATATTCATAATTTCAGAAGTGATTGTTTCAAATTCTAGTGGTTCATCTTTTTTAGTATAAGCAATTCCATATCCACCACCAGCATTTATCTTTTTTACCATAATACCTAATTGATCATATATTTCATAGGCAAAACGTACAAAACGATGCATAGCACTGATATAAGCATATAAATCAAAAACCTGTGAACCAATATGGCAATGTATACCTTCAAATTCGATATGTGTAGAATCAGCAATTTGTTGGATAGCTTTTAAATAAATGCCATTTCTCGCACTGAAACCAAACTTTGTATCCTTATGTCCAGTTTGAATATATCCATGTCCACCAGCTTTAATTTCTGGCACAACTCTTACAGTTGCATAAATGGTTTTATCATATTGAGTTGCTATTTTTTCAATTAATTCTATCTCATAAAAATTATCAATCACAAAATGATCAACATCATGAGCTATCGCATAATCTATTTCAGATGGAAGTTTATTATTTCCATGGAAATAAATTTTATGAGGATCAAAACCAGCTTTTAAGGCAATAGAAATCTCTCCTGCACTCACACAGTCAATACCAATACCATATTCACTGGCAATTTTATATATCTCTAAACAACTAAATGACTTTGAAGCAAATAATGGCAAAACATTATCATACTTATCTAAAAACTTTATTTTTAATTCTTCAAATTGATGTCTTATATGTCCTTCACTCATAACATAAAGTGGCGTTCCATATTTTTTAACTAAATCCATTGCATTGACATCATCAATATATAAACTACGATCCCTAATTTGAGCAAACTGTGTCTGTAAAACCATTGTTCTTCCCCTTTAATATAAATTCTTTAAACTAAATAAACCATTTTCTTTATCAGCAATCTTCAAACATGCTGAAATAGCCCCTTGTACAAAAACTTCTTTTGATAAAGCTGTATGTTTGACTTCAATAATTTCATCATGTCCCGCAAATAAAACACTATGTTCACCAAAAATTGTTCCAGCACGCACAGATTGAATACCAACTTCATTTCTTTCACGTTTATGATGAACAGTAGAACGATCATAAACTTCTTTTGTCTCTTCAATATCTTCATGAATCACATCATATAAAAGTTTAGCTGTTCCACTTGGTGCATCAATTTTTTGATTATGATGTTTTTCAATAATTTCAATATCATATCCATTTTCATAAAATTCTTTCGCTACTTCTTTGACAATCTTTGTTAACATAGAAACACCAAAAGATGTGTTATATGATTGAAAAATAGGAATTTGTGAAGATGCTTCTTCAATATGTAAAATTTGTTGTTCACTATATCCTGTAGTTGCTAGAACAAGTGCACAATGATTTCTAACACCAAATTTTAAAATATCATTTAAATTATCTGGATGCGAAAAATCAATAATAGCATCTATTTTTTCATGAACTTCATTTAAAGATGCATACATTTTTTCATCAATTTTCGCATCAAAGACAGGAGAAACAACACCAACTAAATTCATTTGGGCATTATCTCTCACTGCTTGCGTTACTTTTTTACCCATTAAACCAAAACCATAAACCAATACATTCATATTAATAGCCCTTCTTTTCAAATCTTTCCATAGCATCAAATAATAATTGTTTATTTTTTTCTGTTGTTGGGATTAATGGTCTTCTGACCATTTCACCACATACACCCATTTTTTTAAGTGCAGCCTTAGGCATAATTGGATTGACATCAATAAATAAATATTTGCTGACATCATTGAAATCATATGCCATTTGTCTAGCTAAATCCATATCACCATGTAGCACAGCTTGAGCAAATTTTTCTGTTTCTCTTGGATAAAGATTAGATAAAACAGAAATGACCCCTTTTCCTCCCGCAGCAATAAACGGTAAAATATTATCATCACAGCCACTATACATATCAAAATCTAAATCTTTTGTATGTGTTAAAACATCCATAGCATAAGCAATATTATCAGTTGCATCTTTCATAGCCTTAATATTTCTATGTTTAGCAAGTTCTACAACTGTATCTACTGCAATATTCATTCCTGTACGACCTGGTACATTATATATAATCATTGGAATATCAACACGATCTGCAATATAAGTATAATGATCAATTAAACCTCTTTGACTTGTCTTATTATAATAAGGTGTTACAACTAAAATAGCATCTGCGCCAACTTCTTTTGCAAACTTTGCTTTTTTCAAAGCTGTTTCTGTATCATTTGAACCAGCTCCCGCAATCACTTTCACACCTGTTCCTTTTGTCATTTCCATGACAATCTTTGTTAATTCAAATTCTTCATCAATATGAATTGTTGGTGTTTCTCCAGTTGTTCCATTCACTAAAAGAGCTTGTACTCCACCATCAATCATTCTTTGCACTTGTCTTTTAAAGCCATCATAATCAATACTTCCATCATCTAACATTGGTAATACAAGCGCAACTGCACTTCCTTCAAAAATTGGTTCCATAATTTTCCTCCTATTTATATTCATTTTGAATTTCTGACAAAGCTAAATCAACATATTCCAATGGAATCACACATGAAATAGATACTTCTGATGTTGTGACTTGAAGTAAAGGAATTTGATGTTTCCCTAATAATGTAAATAACATTGCAGCAACACCTACTTCATCTTTCATTTCATGACTTTCCAGTTTAATTTTCGCAACTTGTCTATTTTGATAAATTTGCATACGTGGATGTTTTGATCTTATTAACGATAAAGCATGATCTAAATTTTTCTGATCATCTTGACTACATGTAAAATCAATACGCATTTCATCTTCTAACATCACTTCAGAAATCATATCTATATTGACATTCATTGAAGAAATGGTTTGAAAAATATCTCCAACAAATAATGAATTCTTTTCTACATTCATGAATTTAACTTGAATAATATGATGATCTGATTCAATCAATTTCAATATTTCCACCTTCTTTAAAATAAAAAATTGCAATGGTACCATTGCAATAATAAATATTATTTTATTAAGGCAATAGCACACCACTTCATTACAAAGTGACAGTGATATAGATATTCTCTATACCCCCAGGCAATAATCACATGCAAATAATTATCCCTTCGGCAATCGTTCCTCCTTCTTTTTAGTTGCATCTATTGATAAAAGAACTCTTAACTCTTGCACCTCTATCTTTTTTTAATACTATCATATGACTTCATTGAAAGCAACCTTTATTTTTTGTTCAATTATGTTATACTTGTAAAAAAAGAAAAGAGGTTTTTATGATGATTATATTTTATACACTCCTATCCCTATTTCTTATTATAACACCTTTTCTATATTTTCTTCGTATATTTGAACATATGAAAAAAAGTTGGCGTTATACTTTATCTATTTTAACACTTATAGCCATCATAACACTTCTTATAGAAGTCATTTTTCAACCAACATCCTCTTTATGGTTTGTTTGGAACAATATAATAAATTTTTATATCCTATGTTCTTTTTGTTTTTTTATATGGATTGGTTTATATCATTTATGGTGTCATATCATTCATCATAAACATCATTCTTTTTTTATAATATGTCTTTTACTTGTATCTATTTCTATAACTGGTTTAGGATATAGCTCTCATTATCATAAAGAGATCACAGATTACCATGTCACTATTCCTAAAAATACGACTCTTTCATCATTAAAAATAGCCTTTATAAGTGATATTCATATTGGTAGTGGAACAAGCCCTCAACAAATCAAAAATCTTGTTGATACATTAAATCAAAATCAATATGACCTCATTTGTTTAGGTGGTGATATATTTGATGAAAATTCTCCTCAAGACTATATCGAACAAACATTAAAAATATTATCTGCTGCTCATTGCAAATATGGTATTTATGCAGTTGATGGTAACCATGAAAAATACATTTCTCTATCTAGTCAAAAACTTTATCAAAAATACAAAATCACTTATTTAAATGAAAAATTTGTATGTATTGATGGACTGTTTAATATAATAGGACGAGAAGATGTCAGTTTACATTCTTCAACTTCCCTAGATACAATTTGTGAAAATATGGATAGTTCACTACCAACCATTGTTTTAGATCACAACCCTGGTCGATATAAAGAAAATCAAAAATATGCTGATATTCAGCTTTCTGGTCATACACATGCTGGACAGATTTTTCCTGGAAATGTCATTACCAATTTGCTTTATGATAATGATTATGGTTTATTGGTACAAGATCATCATTCATTAATTGTTTCCAGTGGTTATGGTTCATGGGGATTTCCTATAAGATTTATGACAAATTGTGAATATGTTGAAGTATATGTTTCATTTTAAGAAAAAATTTTTTTATGGTAGACTTTTGAATTCAAATAATATATCATATGAAAAGCGAGGTACAGGTATTATGGTTATAGAATTAGACAGTCAATTTGAAAATAGAAAAGAAATCATTGAAAATATTGTGAGAAAGGTTATTCAAGATCACAATATTGAAATATCTGATGTTTCTTTTGATAACTTAATTATTCATCTTTCTTTATGTATTTCTAGAGAAATCAATGGAACTTATATTCCAACAAGTGAAAGTCAGATTAATCATTTAAAAAGTCATGAATATTATGGTGTTTCTAAACAAATTATTGATCAGTTAGATCAACAATTTCATGTTGAAATTGATGAAAATCAAATTCAATATGTCACTATGTATTTAGCAAATATTAATCTGTTAGATATTGATTTTAATTGTGAGTTTGATTTATGTGATGATGAAACTGAAGATATTATTAATGAAACAATCAACCGTATTGAAGCCGATCTTCAATTAGATTTAAGAAAAAACAAAGAATTCTATACAGGTATGACACTTCACTTCTATCCTGCTTTAGATCGCTTACAAAACAATCATCAACTCACTAACAACCCATTAAAAGATAAAATTCAAGCTCAATTCCAATTAGAATATAAGTGTGCAGAAATTTTCAATGATATTGTCAATGAACATTATCATAAAAGATTTAATGAACATGAATTAGCTTATATTGCTTTACATTTTGGAACAGCTTTAAAGAAACAGTAATGAAAGTCGAAAGGCTTTCTTTTTTTTGCAAAAAAATCAGCTTTATAAGCTGATTTATACAAAAGCATGTTTTCTTACTTTTAAGTAACAGATCATTTGAGCACTTAATGTCAAAATCCATGAAATTGGATAAGAAATATAAAGAACAAAGAGAGAATGATTCATTTGGAAGACTGTAAATATCCAAATAACACGGAATAAACAGGCTCCTGTTAAAGAGATAAGCATTGGCATCATGGAATAACCCATACCTCTTAAACTTCCTACAATAACATCCATAATACCACATAAAAAATAAGATGCACTGACAATACTTAAACGAATAAGCCCAGCAGAAATAACTTGTGGATCAGTTGAATAAATAGTTAATAAAACATCTCCTAACAAGTATGCTCCAAAACCTAAAACAAATCCAATAATACTAACAACAGCTAAACATCTCACAAGAATTTGATTCACTCTTGAATAATTCTTTGCTCCCATATTTTGACTGGTAAAACTTAAGGATGTCTGATAAATAGAGTTCATAGCTGTATAAACAAATCCTTCAATATTACTTGCTGAAGTATTTCCAGCAACAATAATAGATCCAAATGAATTGACTGATGATTGAATTAAAACATTTGAAATATTAAATACCATTCCTTGTAATCCTGCAGGTAATCCAATTTGCAACATTTTTATTAATTTATCTTTATGAAAACGTAATTGATCTTTAGATAATTTTAAAACACCATCAGCATGAATTAAACATCTTAACACTAATACTGCTGATATACATTCAGACATCATTGTTGAAATGGCGACTCCTGCAACACCTAAATGAAAAACAATAACAAAGATTAAATTGAAAATAACATTAATAATTCCTGCAAAAGTTAAATAATAAAGTGGTCTTTTGGTATCTCCAACAGTTCGTAATAAGGCTGCCCCAAAATTATAAACCATAAAACCAGGCATACCAATAAAATAGATACGCATATATATTGTTGATAAATCAATCACATTTTGAGGTGTTCCCATTAATTCCAAAAGTGGTCTTGCAAATATATTACCTACAAAAATCATAATGATTCCACCATAAATAGCAGTACAAATAGCTGTATGTACTGTTTCTGATGCATTTTTATCATCGTGAGCCCCACAAAATCTTCCAAATAAAACATTGGCTCCAACCGATATTCCTATGAACAGATTCACTAATAAATTGATTAATGAACTTGTTGATCCTACGGCTGCTAATGCATCACTGCCAGTAAATCTCCCCACAACAATAATATCAGCTGCATTAAATAATAATTGTAATATTCCTGATAGCATCAATGGCACAGAAAATATAATAATTTGTTTTAATAATGGACCATGACACATATCAATTTCATAGCTTTTATTCATGATTTTCCTCCCCATTTCTTCGCTTGCATATTATAGCACTCTTTCATTAGAAAATATGATCTTTTCTTTTTTTGAAATGATATGATTGAATATTCAAGTTATTTCAAGAAAAAAAGATGAATTAACTCATCCTTTTCATTTATTTTTAAATATCAGATATAGAATATAGAGAATAACACATTCCAAAAGACATGCTAAGGTAACAAGTATTGCAAAGTAACTAATCAGCGATAAAGTCTGATTTCCTCTATTAAATGCTGTTACAACTAAGAAAACAATAACACTTATTAACCCTATTCTTCTTAAATATTTAAAAAATTTATAATATCTTTCTGCTAAAAACTGATACTTTTTCACATTATTTACCTATACAAAAGCGTTTAAATAACTCATCCAGTAAGTCCTCTTTTGCTCTTTCTCCTAAAATCTCTTTTAAACTTTCCCAACTTTCATATAAATCTGTAACAATTAAATCAGTTGGCACATATTCTTGCATTGCTTGAATAGCATTTTTTAATGATTGATTTGCTTTTTCTAATAATTGAATTTGTCTCGCATTCGCAAGAATGTCATCTTGTGATGAAGTAATTTGTCCTAATTCAAACATAGCTTTAATCTTTTGAATTAATGGTTCAATATCATGATTCTTAGCACTAATTGCAATACCATCAATATCTTTAATTTCTCCCTGATCCTTTTTATTAATGACAATAATTCTTTGTGTATCCTTTGATAACTCTAATAATTCATAATCTTCTTGAGTTAATGGTTGAGAACCATCTAATACCAATAATACTAAATCTGCTTTATGAATCAGTTTTTTTGATTTATGAACACCAATATTTTCAACAACATCATCAGTATCTCTAATACCGGCTGTATCAATCATATTTAAAACAATATGATCTAATCGAATCGTTCCTTCAACAATATCTCTTGTTGTTCCAGCAATATCTGTAACAATGGCTTTATCTTCATCTAATAAAGCATTTAACAAGCTTGATTTTCCAACATTAGGTTTTCCTATAATCACTGTTGAAATACCATCTTTTAATAAATGAACATTTTTAGATGAATCAATAATATGATTCATTTTTTCTTGTAATTGTATACTTTTAGGAAGTAAAGATTCAGCTGTTAATTCTTCAACATCTTCATATTCAGGATAATCAATATTGACTTCTATCTGTGTAATAATCTGAATGAGATCTTCTTTTAAATCTTCAATAAAATGACTGATATTGCCTTGAATTCCTCTTAATGCTAATTGAGAAGCATAATCATTTTTAGCACTAATTAAATCACTAATAGCTTCTGCTTGTGATAAATCAATACGTCCATTTAAGAAAGCTCGTTTTGAAAACTCTCCATGTTCTGCCATACGTGCACCCATCTTTAAACAAAGATTCAAAACCTTTTGAGTAATAAAGATACCACCATGACAGTTAATCTCTACCATTTCTTCTCCCGTAAAAGTTCTATGTCCACGATATATATTAACCAAAACTTCATCAACTTTTTCATCTTGATCTTTAATAAATCCATATGTAATAGTATGACTTGCTTTATCTATGATCTTTCCAGTAAAAAACTGTTGAACAAAAGCAATACATCCCTTTCCACTTAAACGAATAATAGATATAGCTGCTTCTAATCTTGAAGTTGCTATAGCAACAATAATATCATCATTCATTTGAATCAATTCCTTTCTTTCTACTTCATATAGTATAACAATATCTTTTTAAAATATCTATGAAGTTATGAAAAAAAGTAGCACTCTTGTGCTACTAACAATGATTTGAAAGATTCATTGCAGGATAATCTTGATATTTCTTAGCTTCTTGTTCATCTAAAAATATAGAATAATGAATCTGTCTTGATGAAATCTCATGATGACCACTACAATTTGCATATCCTTCAATTTTAAATGTATATTCCTGATCTTTGATTTGAATATCAAAAACCTTTCCATTCATAACAAACCCTTGAACAATAAAATATACAGTTTGTCCTTCCTTAAGCATTTTCTTCCAATCCTTCAAATTGTAAACGATAGTATTTGGCATAAACATTATTTTTATTCAATAAGAATTGGTGTGTCCCTCTTTCAACAATACCATTATTACCAATGACAATAATTTCATCAGCATTTCTAATTGTAGATAATCTATGAGCAATGGTAATACATGTACGATTCTTTGCTAAGGCTTCTAAGCTTTTTTGAATATGACGTTCACTTTCATTATCCAAAGCACTTGTTGCTTCATCAAGAATTAAAATCTTTGGATCTTTTAAGAATATTCTGGCAATAGAAATACGTTGTTTTTGTCCACCACTTAAACGTGTTCCTCTCTCACCTACATATGTATCATAGCCATCAGGTAAACTCATAATAAAATCATGAATATTCGCTTTTTTAGCTGCTTCAATAATTTCTTCATCACTGGCACCTGGTTTTCCATAAGAAATATTTTCTTTAATAGAACCAGTAAATAAATATACATCCTGTTGTACAATCCCAATAGATTGGCGTAATGATTTGAGAGTTAATTTTCTAATATCTTGACCATCTATTTCAATACTTCCACCTGTTACATCATAAAAACGAAGTAACAATGAACAAATGGTTGTTTTTCCTCCACCAGATGGACCAACTAATGCAATAGATTTTCCTGAATCAATATGAATATTGAGATGATCTAATACTTTTTCATCATCATATCCAAAGCTCACATCTTTATAATCAATAACACCCTGAACATTAACTAAATCATGACTGTCTGGAGCATCTTGAATTTCAACTTGAGTTTCCATCACTTCATTGAATCTTTTGAATCCTGAATAACCTTTTTGAAGCATTTCTGTAAATTCTACTAAGACTTCAATTGGAGTAATAAAGATATTAATATATAAAGCATAAGTTGCAAGAGCGACAGGTTCTAATGATCCTTCAGCAATAAAGAATCCCCCAGCAACTAAAATCGTAACATATAAAAGTCCCTGAAAGAAATTGTTACCACCTTGGAATTTTCCCATACAATGATAATTATTTTTCTTACTTTGTAAAAATCTTTCATTACTTCTTGCAAATTTATGTCTTTCAATATCTTCATTTGCAAAAGATTTCACAACTCTAATTCCAGCTAAAGTATCCTGTAAAGATGCATTAACACCTGCAATCTTTTGACGATTATCCATAAATGTCTGTTGCATAGATTTGTTTTGTTTTAATGAAAACAACAACATACATAATGTTACAATCATCAATAAGATAGTTAAAGGAACATGAATATACATTAATAAAATAAATGAACCTATAATTTTAAGTAATGATATAAATACATTTTCTGGTCCATGATGAGCAAACTCACAAATATCAAATAAATCACTTACTAACTTACTCATCATTTCCCCTGTATTATTACGGTCATAATAAGAAAAAGATAATTGTTCAAACTTATCAAACAAATCTTTTCTCATATCTCTTTCCATTTGAGCACCCATAATATGTCCCTGTGCTGATACATAATATTTACATAATGCACGAATAGCATACATAATCAGTAAAAAGATGGCTAACCAGAATAAACTTTGAATAATTGTCTGATGATCAGCGATATATAATGTATCATTTAAATAATTTAAGATTTGAGGAAAAGCCAAATCAATAAGACTGATAATCATGGCACAGATCATATCTAAAAAGAAAACTGTTTTATATGGTTTATAATATTGTATAAACTTTCTCATAATCTTCATAATATACCCTCCATTCTACAACTTTTCCCATTATAACATATCTAAAAAAAAAGAAAACATTTCTGCTTTCTTACTCATCAAATATATTGAAAATATCTTTTTTATTTTCTAATAAATAAGCTTTTTGATCTTTGATTATATAATTTCCATTGATTATATATACTTGTTGATCATCTAATTCAATTTGATATGTGGGTCCTTTTGTTTTTTCATAATCTTTTTGAGCATTTTTGAAATGAATAGACTGATTTAATGTCTTAACTAATAAATCAATCTTATCTTGATTGTGAATGGAATACTGAATCGGCTTTTCTTGTTTTCCATAAATCGTTAATGTTGCATATTGATAAGAAGGTTGCTTCATTTTTAAACTTATCCCTCCTATTACAACAATAAACAATACAAGTATGGCTATGATTTTTCTTTTCATGATTACCCACCTCAAGTTCATTCTATCATAAACAAATGAAATTCTTGTGTATAATTAAAAAAACTCTATCCAAGATAGAGTTTAATCAACATATGAAATTGTCGTAAATCTTCCTTTTCCTTCTCCCTGACTTTCAGTTTTTAAATGTGGACCCATTTCAGAAATTGTTTGATGAATCACTTTTCTTTCATCAGCAGGTAAAGGATCAAGTTTCACATCTATTTTTGTACGTAAGACTTGTTTACCAAGTCTTTTTGCCATAGCTGAAACTTTTCTATATCTATTTTCTTTATATCCATTAATATCTAAGCTAATTTCAAATCTTTTCTTAAATTCATTTTGTACAGCTTGTCTTGCGATAAAATTAAATGCTCTTAGAATAACCCCATTTTTACCAATTAAAATAGAATTATTATCTGTATTAATATTACAATAAATACGTCCATCTTGAGTATATGAAACAGTTTCTACTTGAAATTCCATATTTGTAAGTGTCTTTCTTACAAAGTTTTCTAAATATTCCTGAACCATACTCTGACAATAACATTCAATCACAACTTTTTTAGAAAATAATCCCTTTTTTTCTTCAATAATTTCATATGTCAATTCATCAGGAGTAATTCCTAAATCTTGGCAAGCATGTTGAATCACATCATCTAATGTTTTTCCTTCATATGTCTTCATAGTTTTGCCCAGTCCTTATTTATCTTTTTTCTTTTCAATGTGATATAGTTGAATATAAACTGTTCTTGCAATTGTAATTAAACTTGTTGTAATCCAGTATAATGACATTGCTGTTGGCATTGATACTGCAAACCATACAATCATAACAGTCATGACAATATTCATTGTTTTCATTGATTGTTGTTGTTTTGAAACCTTATATCTTGGATTTCTCTTTAACATAATATTATTGATTTCAATCGCAAAATATTGTGTTAAACCAACCAATGCTACAATAACGATATAAGCCCATTCACCTTTAGTAATAGCTGACATTGGCGTAATTCCTAATTCTAATCCAAATAATGTTGAATCATATAAGATTTCAACTCTTTGTACAGCCTGCCATACTGCAAGCATGATTGGTAATGTTAAGAATGTTGAAAAACTACTAAACATACTGATATTATGCTTTTTATATAAAGCTTGGATTTCAGCAGTTTGACGCATTTGTGATGCCTGATCTTTTCTACCAGCATATTTTCTTTGAATTCTTTCCATTTCTGGTTGAAGCAACTGCATTTTTTGTGTTGATTCAGTTGACTTAATCATAATAGGTAAAATTAATAAGTTAATAAAGATTGTCATACCAACAACCCCATAAGCCACATTTCCTAACTTACTAATAAACAAAATACCTCTAGCAATTGGATAAGTTAAAATAAAATCAAAAAATCCTAATTCACTTAAACTCCAAGGTGTAGATTCAGTAATAGCTCGTGAAGCAATAAGATGTCCATTTTTATCAAGATTATTTGTACATCCCACTAACACAAAGATCACAGCTACTAAAGCAAATACCTTTAAAAACTTCTTTGTACGTTGATCTAAATACATTGTTACTTTTCCATCCTTCTCCTTATTTTATTATATAGAGATACAATACTATTTAAATTATCTTGATAAGAATGATTTAAAAAATCATATCTCACTATAATAATAAAATCCATCTTTTGATCTCTATCAAAAACTTGTTGAACCATCATTCTGACTTGTCTTTTAATCTTATTACGAACAACAGCGTTTCCTAATTTTTTACTTACTGAGATTCCCACTCTTAAATGATTATCATTTTGATGATAATAAACAACAAATTGTTTATTAGCTACAGATTTTTTCTTTTTTATAATAGTTTGGAAATCTTCATTCTTCTTTACACGATATTCTTTTTTCATATTTTTTTAGAAAAAAAACCACATTAAAGTGGAATTTTTTTAGGCAGATAAAACTTTTCTTCCTCTCTTACGGCGACGAGCAAGTACTTTTCTTCCGCCTACTGTTGCCATTCTAGCTCTAAAACCATGAGTTTTTGATCTTTTTCTCTTATTTGGTTGATATGTTCTTTTCATTGATTACACCTCCAAAATAATAAATTTTTTATACACAATAACATATGCCCCATTATTATATGGGTTTTGCTTTTATAAGTCAATGAAAATATAGAAAATTATTTGATTATTCAAGCATTTTCTTTCCTGATAAAGTTCTATTTACTTTCATTTGTGCATATCATTTATCAGGAGTATTTACGTCTATTCACAACTTATGCACAAACGCTTAAAAGTTATTCACAATTGTGCATAACTCTACATTTATTCACTTATATCGACATTTTTCTTGTGCATTATTTGTTGCTTTTTATGTGAATTAAAAAAATAAAATCATTTTGTGCACAATTATGCACATAGCATAACTTTTTATGCACAATTTCGATATCATGAAATTTGTGTAAAACTAAAAAAAGCCCGTCAATTCAATATAATTTGATGTGCATAACTATGTGAATAACTTGTGCGTATTTTTTTTCATCTTCTATTTATTCACTTTTTCCTTTATAATGTGTCTTGGAGATGGTGAAAATGAACAATTTAGATATGAACTGGCAAAAAACTTTAAGTTTATTCCAAGGAAAACTTGATGATTATGGATTAGATAAAATTACTTTTGATTCTTTTTTCACTACCTTAGAAATCAAAGACATTGTAGGAAGTGTCGTGACGATCACCATTGATACAAAATGGAGCTTAGATGTTGTAGAACCTTATTTAACGCATTTACAGGAAATCTACAATACTGTCACTAATGGACACTATCAGCTACATTTAATGACTGAAGAAGATTTTAAACAAAGTCATGCAAAACAAGAACATTTATTACATTTTGATGATCACTTAAATCCTGATTTGACTTTTGATAATTTCGTTATTGGAAACAGTAATAGAATTGCTCAAAATGCATCTTTAGCAGTTGCTATGAAACCTGGTATTTCTTATAGTCCATTATTTATTCATAGTAATTCAGGATTAGGAAAAACACATTTATTAAATGCTATTGGAAATTATGCTAAAAAACGTGATCCATCTATAAATGTTTTATTTACAACAAGTGAGAACTTTGTGAATGAATATATTCAATCATTAGCTAATCATGCAATGGATGAATTTAACTATAAATATCGTCAAATGGATATATTATTAATAGATGATATTCAATTCATGGCTACAAAAGAATCATCAAGTGAAATCTTTTTCAACATTTTTAATACTTTAATTAGTAATAAAAAACAGATTGTCATTACTTCAGATAAACCTCCACGTGATCTAAAGGGAATGGAAAGTCGATTAGTCAGTCGATTTTCATCTGGTTTAACAGTAAGTATTGATACACCTGAATTTGAAACGGCTAAAGCCATTTTAAGAAAGAAAATAGAAATTGAAAATGTTGATTATCCAATAACGGAAGAAGTTTTAGACTTTATTGCCACTCATTTTAATACTGATGTCAGAGAACTAGAAGGAAGTTTAAAAAGATTATTATTTTATAAGCTCATATGTGGTAAAAAATTAGATGTTATTGACTTGAATTTTGCCTTAGAAGCCTTTAGTGATTCTTATAGTCAGCCAACACAGAAAAAAGAATTAACTGTTTCAAATATAAAGAAATGTGTTGCCGATTATTATAATTTAACAGTTGCTCAAATTAATTCTAAATCAAGAACATCTAGTATTATTGTCGCAAGACATATTGCCATGTATTTAGTCAGAGAACTCATTGAAGATATTTCATTCATTCAAATTGGTCATGAATTTGGTGGAAGAGATCATTCAACTGTCATGAAAGCTTGTCATAAAGTTCAACAGAAATTAGAAAAAGATATGAATTATCGTCAAGCTATTCAAGATATTAAAAAGAAACTTGTGTAAAAGTTATGCACACTTATCCACAACTTATACACATCATAAAAATAAAAAAACAATGAATAAAACGTCACTTTTTTTCACTTATGCATATTGTGCACAATATTATTATTATGTTATTATTTAAATAATATAAAATATAAAGGAGATCATTTATGAATTTTAAGATTAAAAGATTGGAATTATTGAATGCTCTAACTAAAGTTTCAAGAGCAGTTTCTATAAAAAGTCCATTACCTGTTTTAACTGGTATTAAATTTGATTTAAAAGAAGATGAACTAATTTTAACTGGTAGTGATAGTGATATTACAATTCAAACAAGTATTCAAGATCATATTGATATTATTGAACCTGGTAGTGTTGTTTTATCATCTAAATATATATTAGAAATTATTAAAAAGATTGATTCTGAAGATGTACATATTTTTATTGTAGATGGAACACTTACAAGAATTGAAGGAGCTAACTCTCGTTTTGATTTAAATGGAACATCTTATATTGATTATCCTCGTATTGATTTAAATAAAACAGGTGTTAATTTACAGATGAAATCTATTGATTTAAAAGAAGCAATTGAACAAACTTCATTTGCGACAAGTGAAAAAGAAACAAGACCTGTTTTAACAGGAGTTAACTTCAAAGCTAAAGATCATGTTTTAGAATGTATTGCGACAGATAGTTATCGTTTAGCAAAACGTATTTTAAATATTGATTCTGATATTTCATTTAATATTATTATTCCTAAAAAGAGTTTAATTGAAATTAGTCGTATTATTGAAAAAGATGAACTGATTGATTTATATGTATCTGATCGTAAAGTTTTATTTGTTTTTGATCATGTTTTAATTCAAACAAGATTAATTGATGGAACTTTCCCTGATACAAGTCGTTTAATTCCTGATAGTTTTGATTATTCTATGAGTATTGATAGCACAAGTTTATTAAATTCTATTGATAGAGCATCATTACTGACAAATGAACAAACAAACATTGTTAAACTTACAATGAATCAAGATACAGTGATTTTATCTTCATTCTCTCAAGAAATTGGGTCAGTAGAAGAAAACTTATCTAGAGCTTTCTATAAAGGTGAACCTTTAAAAATTTCATTTAGTGCCAGATATTTAACTGATGCCATTAAGAGTATTAATGGACAAAAAGTGAGAGTCTTATTTACTGGTGAAATGAAACCATTTATTATTAAAGACTTTGAAAGAGAAGATATTATTCAATTGGTTTTACCTGTGAGAACTTATTAAGCTAATCTATTCACGATTAGCTTTTTTTGT
>NZ_SJOR01000031.1:0-17568 GCF_012027715.1 Massilimicrobiota sp. SW1139
ATATTAATTTGTAGATATTTTTATCGGTAATCTAAAATAACATGGGGTTTTGGGGTTTTAGATTCTAAATTAATACGGGAAGAACTACCTTCCCGTTTTTTAATACCTATAGTCGAGAATTTGGCATATTTAATATTCTGTTTTTAATGTGTACTGTAAGCGTAAAATGAAAAAGCCCTATTATCAATCAACGACATTGATTATAATTAGAGCTGTAATAAATTGACAATTTATATATGTATGATTTACAGGACACGACTAAAAGATCGTATCTCTACGATTTTTTAGTCAGATATGTATTATCAGGCAATTCTTTTGACCATGGCATATAATTATCAAGGGCTTCTTCATTTTACGCTTACTTTGTACCAATAAATATTGGAAAAGATTTTTTCTTAAAAAAAGGCATATATATTAATCCACGAATTAATTTGATTAGAGTACATATAAGGATACTCATCTTGTCTACAATAGATATTTCCTTTTTCATTTCACACCTCAAAATAATTTTCATACTTTCTAACAATATAATCCCAACTATATTTACTATCGATTCTATGTTTAGCCTTAGTAGATAGTTCTTTTAATTGGTCATTGCTTATATTTTCTAATCCATTGATAAGTCCAGATAAATTACCTTCTTGTTTATTCCAGTAGACTGCACCATCTTCTCCAACCTCTTTATTGAATCCTACATCCAACAGTAAATTTAAATCTGTTGTTGCTAGTGCCTCTAATAGAGATGGATTCGTTCCTCCTACTTCATGTCCATGTAGATATCCATATGCGTTCTCTCTGATTTTCTTTAAAAGTTGTTGATCATAAACTGTTCCGACAAACTTAATTCTTTTGTCTTGATCAAAATGTGTTTCATTCTTTAATGTTTCATAGAATTTATTCTGTTCAACATTTGTAATCAATACAAAATCTTTTTTTGTATTAGACTTCATAAATTCTTTAATCATTGTTTCATAGTTGTTTTCTGGTACGAAACGTCCAACAACTAAATAATATTCTTTTGCCTGTACACCTTTTTCCTTATACCAGTTAAGTAGTTTCTCATCATCATCTCTCAATGTTGATTTTGAAGTATCAGCCCCATAAGCAATGAATGTTGTCTTTGGAGAATACTGTTTATAATCTTCCTGAATATATTTTTCAATATTCTTAGAATCACAAATTAATAAATCAGCATGTTTAACCATCAGTTTTTCTGATAGTTTCCAATATTTTCTGATAAAGTAATTCCATTTGGCTCGTTTCCATTCATGACCATCTGGATTGACATAAACTTTACAATTGAGTTTATGTAACTGTTTGACATATTTACTAACAAATAGTCCAATTCGACATGCAAGAATATAAACTATAGCATCATTAATATTGTTATCCTTGATGTATTTTACACAGTATTTCAATGCAGCTAAATCATAGTAGACAGCTTTTGCTGGTCCGATATTCGGAACTTTGACATTGAAGCAATGTGCACCATGATATTCAGTTTCGTTATCATTGTCACTAAGACAAGCAACATGATATTTAATATTTTTATTTTGCTGTCTGCTGACCAGCTCGTCTACAAATGTTTCAAAACCACCATAGTTGGCTGGTATCCCTTTTGAACCTATAATGAATACATTTTTCAAAATGATCTCCCTTTCCTAAATGAATATACTTTACGAAATGGAAAGAATATGATGATAAAAAGGAGGAATAGAAAAGTGAATATGAGTTTTCAAGAATTAAGTTTAATTTGGTTAGAGTATAAAAGTTACACGATAAAAAAAACATCGCTTATGCAATATAAGCGAATTATTAATCATTATTTAAATGTTTATCTAGGAGATATGAAAGTTTGTGATTTTACAATACAGGATATATTAAAATGTATTGAAAATATGAAATGTCATCTATCTAATAAAACATTGCAAGACAATATTGTGACTTTAAAAGGTATTATTAGATATGGTAATACATTAGGATATTGTCATATACCATTAGAAGTGATTCCAAATATCAAATACCAGAAAAAAGAAATGCAGATATTAAGTAATCAAGAACTGCAATTAATTGAAGACTATATTTTTCTTGATACTGATGATAAGAAAATAGGATTGATGATTTGCTTATATACTGGAATAAGATTAGGAGAAATATGTGCTTTAACATGGGATGATATAGATTTAGAAAATAGAAGAATTGAGATCAATAAGACAATTCACAGAATTAATGAAAAAGGAAAAAGCTATACTATTATTGGGACACCAAAAACAGTACATTCTAAGCGTTTCATACCCATACATCCTCAGCTTTATCATTTTTTATTAGATAGACAACAACGTTCTGGATATATATTAACTGGAACAAATAAATATTTAGATCCACGTAGTTATCAATATTATTTTAAAAAGACACTTGCATTTCTTAATATTCAAGATTATAAGTTTCATATTTTAAGACATACTTTTGCGACAAAATGCGTTCAATGTCAAATTGATGTGAAAAGTTTAAGTGAAATATTAGGATATTCGTCTGTAACAATTACTTTAAATACATATGTACATTCATCTTTTGAAATGAAAAAAGCTGAAATGGTGAAGTATAAATTGTTTTAAAAGTTGACAGATTCTTGAAAAGTTCACATGAATATGCTACCATGTGAAAGATGAAGAAAAGAGGGATAGAATGGCAAAACATACAAAGGAAAGTTTTATTTCTAAAATAACATCATGGAAAGTCATTTTAGGAATACAAGTTGTTGCTTCTTTATTATTGATTATACTTGTTTTTAAACTCAATGCTTTACCATTATTATATACAATGGTGTTGATAGGTATTGTTGTTTTATTGGCTTTAATATCATTTTTATTGATGAAGCCATCAAAGACTACTGGTAAAGGAAAAATTAGAAATATTATTGGAAAAGTTATTAGTTTATTATTATCAGTTTTCTTAATGATTGGATCTTTATATATCGCTCAAGGAAATTCAGTTATTGATGCTATTTCTGGAGCAAATACAAAAACAACGAGAATTTCTCTTGTAGTAATGAAAGATAGTAATTATAAAGAAGTTTCAGATTTGAAAAATCAAACAATTGAAGCAAATCTAGATGATGAAGATAATGCGAAATACATGAGTAAAGCTATTGAAGCATTAAATAAAGAAGAGTCAACAATTAAGGTTGAGAATGCATCAAGTTATGCACAAATGGCAGATGATCTTTATAATGAAAATACAGAAGCTATCTATATCAATGAGGCAAACTACGGTATGTTAGAAGAAGAACATGATACATTCTTAAATGATACAAGAGTTTTATGGTCATATGATATTGTTGAACAAACTGAAGATATTTCTAAGAATGTTAATGTTACAAAAGAAGCATTTACAATTTTCATTAGTGGTATTGATACAACAGGACCTGTTTCTACAGTTTCACGTAGTGATGTCAATATGCTTGTGACTGTTAATCCAACAACAAAGCAAATTTTAATGACAAGTATTCCTAGAGATTATTATGTTACTCTAGCAAATAGAGGAGAAAAGGATAAATTAACTCATGCTGGATTAGGTGGAGTAGAAAACTCTGTAGCAACAATTGAAAATTTTATGGATATTGATATTAACTATTATGCTAGAGTTAATTTTACATCTTTAATTGAGATGGTCGATGCTTTAGGTGGTATAACAGTATATTCTCCAGTTTCATTTACAACAATGCACGGTGGATATCAGATTCATGAAGGAAATAATGAAATGGATGGAGATAAAGCATTAGGATTTGTAAGAGAACGTTATGGTTTATCTGGTGGAGATAACGATCGTGTTAAAAACCAGCAAAGAGTTTTAACGGGAATGTTAGAAAAAGCAATGTCACCTGCAATTTTAACAAATTATTCAAGTGTATTGAGTTCTATTGAAGGTTCATTTGAAACAAATATGTCATCTGGTGAAATTACAAGTTTAATCAAAATGCAGTTGAATGATATGCCTTCATGGGATATCTATCAAGTTCAGTTAAGTGGTAGTGGACAAATGATGACTGGTGGTTCATATATGCCAAATAATAGACTTTATTATATGGTTCCAGATGAAAGTAGTATTAATGAATGTTCATCATTGATTCAACAAATGGTTAATGGTGAAAAAATTAATGTTGAACAAAGTAAATAACGATTTAGGAATAGCAAATTAAGCTATTCCTTTTTGCATATATTATGTGAAATTTGTATGATTTTGTTGTTATGTTATATGGAAATTGATATAATAATATTCAGGAAATAAAATAAAGGGAGTTGAATAAAATGAGTAATGTAACGCTTGTCGTTATGGCGGCAGGAATTGGAAGTCGATTTGGAGGTGGCATCAAGCAATTAGAACCAGTAGGGCCTAATGGTGAAATCATTATGGATTATTCTATTTATGATGCTTTAGAAGCTGGTTTTAATAAGGTTGTCTTTGTTATTAGAAAAGATTTAGAAAAAGACTTTGATGAAATCATAGGACAGAGAATGAAAAAGAAAGTTCATGTTGAATATGCTTTCCAGGAAGTTGATAACATTCCTGAAGAATATAAGGATAAGTTTGCAGGACGTACAAAGCCTTGGGGTACAGGACAGGCTATTTTAGCATGTCAAGGTTTAGTCAATGAACCATTTTTAGTGATCAATGCAGATGATTATTATGGAAAGGAAGCTTATAAAGAAGCATATCAATATCTAACACAAGAACATCCAAAGAATCCAATGCCAATATGCATGGTAGGTTTTATCTTAAAGAATACACTCAGTGATAATGGGGGAGTGACAAGAGGAATCTGCCAGATTGCAAATGATAAGCTAATAGATATTGTGGAAACACATAATATAGAAAAAATTAATGGAAAAGCAGTTGTAGAAGGAAAAGAGATAGATCTCAATTCAGCAGTATCTATGAATATGTGGGGATTATATCCAGAGTTCATAGAAATGCTAGAACAGGGATTCAATGACTTCTTAAAAGAAACACCATCAGATAACTTAAAAGCAGAATACTTGTTACCAACAATTATAGGAGATATGCTACATAACAATAAAGCAGAAGTCACAGCATTAAAATCACATGATGAATGGTTTGGAGTGACATATAAAGAAGATAAAGATTATGTAAAAGAAAATATCCAGTTATTAGTTGAAAAGGGAATGTATCCACAAAAAATTTAATAGAATCAATATAAAAGCAAGTTAACAATGATAGTTATCTTGCTTTTATTTTATATATAAATATGCTTTAAGCAAATAATATGGTATAATAAGATTATAAAGTGAAAAATATTGAAGAAATAAAAAAAAACAATGAATAAAATGCGTATATATAAATAGGAGGAATTATTCTATGACAGATTTCAGAAACCTATTTGATATACGCATTAAGAACTATTTTCGTCATCATAACCATATTGCTGATCTTTTGTCTGTCATTCTCTTTGACGGCCATAGAGATACGCATATTCGTCTGATTCAATATATTCCAATTGAAAAATCAACAGCTCTGTTAACAACCAATGAAACAATCGAACGTACAAGAGATCATCTCATTCATGTCATGATTGATGGAAAACATTGTTATGTTGGCATTGAACATCAGTCCTATAATGATCAGACGATGTTCCAGCGTATCATGGAATATGATTATCTTGATTATCTACAACAGTATCATGATTATCAGGATAGCCGTGGCAGGGACAAGATTAAGAAGATCGCTCCAGATGATGATTTCACGGTCAGTCATGAGGTGGCCTGTGTGTTAGGGACCCTGACACATGATGAAGAGATTTACAATCATATCGAAAAACAGGAAGGAGATGTTCATATGGGTCAATATGTATTAAATATTAGCAAGAAAGCACGACTCGAAGGTATAAAAGAAGGAAAAAAAGAAGGAAGAGAGCAGGGGTTGCATGAAGGTATTACTCATACACTTCTTCAGCTGCTTCAATCAAAGCTAGGCCAACTTTCACCAAAGATTATTCATCAAATTCAAACAAGTAATGATGAACAACTACATGCCTTAACAATACATATTTTTGGTATAAACAGTGAAGAAGATGTTTTGAAGATACTTAAAAATGACTAGACTTTATTTGCTTTGTCATGTTCTTAAAATAACAAAACCGGCTTTAGAATAGATATCAATAAAAGTGAAAATGTGATTATGACAATTTAAGCCAATGATATTTTATTTTTCTTAAACTACACATTTGTCGAGATTCGTAGTAAAATAAACATATAGATAGGAGGTTTTGTTATGAATAATTTTAGTGAAGATTTAAAAAAGGTTTTATTAGCAGGTATTGGTGCAGTTGCTGTGACTGCTGAAAAATCTAAAGAAGTTGTTGAAGAATTAGTGAAAAAGGGAGAATTAACTGTTGAACAAGGAAAGGTTTTGAATGAAGAATTAAAGCATAATGTTGCTGAAAAATTAAGAAAACCAGTCAGTGTAGAAACAGTAGAAAAAGATTTACAGAATATGGACGTAGAAGACTTGGAAACTTTAAAAGCAAAGATTGAAGAATTACAAAAAGAAAAGAATGAAACAAACGAATAATTTAAGTACAAAACGACGTCTTGCACAAATTCTGACAATACTGAGAAAACATCATTTAGCAAAGGGTATTGATCCTGTTAAATTTAGGATGATTTTAGAGGATCTAGGACCAACATTTGTAAAGATTGGTCAAATTATGGCTTCCAGACAAGATATGTTTTCTCAGCGTTATTGTCGGGAATTAGTCAAATTAAGAGATAATGTTGCACCTATGAGTATTGAAATAGTCAAGACTGTGATTGAAAATGAATATCAGGAAGATTTGAATGATGTATTTTTAGATTTTGATATTGTGCCATTAGGAAGTGCTTCTATTGCACAAGTACATAAAGCAACATTAAAAGATGGACGCCATATTGTTGTGAAGGTTCAACGTCCTGGCATTTATGAAATGATGGAAAGAGATATTTCATTAATTCGTAAAGCTGTGAAAATCTTAAAATTAAATGATGTTTTAGGAAGTGTTGTTGATTTAAATATTGTATTAGATGAATTTTGGCATACAGCGAAAGAAGAAATGGATTTTTTAAACGAAGCACATTATGCAAAAAGGTTTTCTCATCTACATCATGATATTCAATATATTGATGCTCCAGAAATCATTGATGATTACAGTACAAGTAAAGTTCTGGTAATGGAATATATTGATGGTTATGAAATAGATGATCGTATCACCCTTAAAAATGCTGGCTATGATTTAAAAGAAATTGCAGCGAAATTAGCTGAAAATTATATTAAACAAATTGTAGATGATGGCTTTTTTCATGCTGATCCCCATCCTGGGAATTTAAGAATTCGAGATGGAAAGATTGTCTGGATCGATTTTGGAATGATGGGCATTTTAAATCGTGCTGATAAGGATTTAATGAAAGATGCTGTTTTGGCTATTGGACAAAATGATACCCAAAAGCTTGTTGATGTGATTTTAACTTTGGGAGAACATGATGATCGTATTGACTATGCTCTATTTTATGATAATATTGAAACTTTTATGAAGCATTATGTATCAATGGATTTAACAGATATCAATTTAGGTGATGTTGTGCAGGAAATCTTTGTGATAGCTCATAAGCATCGTATATCTATGCCTAAAGGTGTTAGTATGCTGGCAAGGGGATTGGTAACGATTGAAAGTACCGTTATGCTTATTGACCCCCATATTAGCATTTTAGAAATTGCTGCCAATCATGTGGCCAGTCATATATCAAAGAAATTGGATTATAAAAAGGAACTCACAAAATCAGCAAAAAAACTTTATAATTTTAGTCAGAATGTTTTAGATTTACCGGGTCAGATATCAGATATTATGCGTATGCTGATGAAAGGAAGACTCAAGGTGAATCTAGATATTATGGAATCCAGTGTACCTATGACAGCTATTAATCATATGGTTAATAAACTTGTTGTGGGAATTGTCAGTGCAGGTTTATTGATGGCAAGCAGTTTGTTATGTACGACTCAAATGACACCTAAAGTATTTGGTATTCCAGCTCTAGGATTCATTGGATATATGACTGCCGTTGGACTTGGTATCTGGCTATTATTGACAGTCTTAAAAGAAAGAAGACAGAAAAAATAACTGTATTCATTTATGTAAAAATGAATACAGTTTGTTTTTATCTTTGACAATAATTGTTTTATATTGAATGAGTATCATTTTTTCTTTCACAAATTCATTTAATACTTTGGTTACAGTGACACGTGATAAACCAAGTAATGAAGCAATTTCTTCATGAGAATATGTGATTTCATGATGATGATAGTGATCCATCTGATCCAATAAAAAAGCAGCGACTTTTTCATAACGATTATATGTATAGGATCTTTTGATCATGGCTGTCAGATAATCACATGTTTGAGATAAAGATTGTAACATATTGATGAGTAAATCTTGTGATTGTTGAAGATAAGGATAGAGATGTTTAGGATAACAGGCAATGACTTCGACATCACTTATCGCTTGAATGGTTGTTGGACGCTTCGATTGACTGATAAAGGCAGATTCACCAAAAATATCTCCAGATTGTAAAATATCCATCGTCACTTCTTTTCCATTAGAATTCATAACATAGACTTTTACTTTGCCATTTAAAATCAAATATATCAAATCGGCATCATCTTCCTGCATATAAATGATATCTGAAGGCTGATAAACTTGTTTTTGACCAGCTTCTATAAAATATTGAAAATATTCTTTTTTTATTTTCATAGACTTCTCACCACTTTTCTTTTTAATTGTAACATAGATTACATTTTAAAGAAAGCAGATATGATAAAGTCTTGAGCGAGGTGAGGAATATGAAACAAAAAGTTTTGAATTTGATTTATATTATTGTTGGAAATATTTTAATTGCTTTAGCAGTCAATACATTAATTTTAGAAAATAATATTATTGTAGGGGGAACTTCTGGAATTGGAAATGTCTTAAATTATTATTTTCATATCCCTGTTTCATTAAGTGTTGGATGTTTAAATGTGTGTTTGTTTTTAGTAGGATTATTTTTCATTGGAAAGAAATTTGCCATGACAACATTAATCTCTACATTTTTATTTCCAATTGTTTTACAATTCTTTGAAACACATGCCATGTTTCATCATTATTTAAATGATCCATTATTAGCTGCCATTTTAGCTGCCTGCTGTGTAGGTGTAGGTATTGGTTTGATTTTAAGAGCAAATGCTTCTACTGGTGGAGTCGATATTTTAGCTATTTTATTAAATAAAAAATTGGGCTTCCCTGTACATATTGTCTTAAACTGCATAGATTTATCTATTTTGGTTTTACAGTTTACTTTTAATGATACAACACATGTGATTTATGGAATTATGATTGTTATGATTACAGCTGTTGTATTAAATAAAACATTAACACAAGGAACTAGTCTTGTACAATTAACAGTCATCAGTGATGAATATGAAACAATCAAAGAATCTATTTTACATGAGTTTGATGCCGGTGTAACTCTTTTAGCAAGTGAAAAAGGTTATACAAAAGAAAATTCTAAACTTATTTTATCTGTTCTTCCATATCGTAAATTACCATCTATTAAAGCAAAAATTCATGAAATTGATCCCTATGCTTTTGTGATTGTCTCTCACGTAGAAGAAGTCGGTGGTAAAGGATTTACATTAGAAAAAAGAAATGCCTAAGTTCCTTTGGGAACTTTTTTATATGATGATTGAATGGAAATTGATGACCAAATATTGAAAGTGCAAATGCTTTGCACTTTTTCTTTTTTTATGCTAGACTAATATCAGTTAGTTAAAGCTAACTAAGACATATAGAATTACAAAAGTTTCAAATATAAAAGGAGGTCATATATATGTCATTAATCGGAAAAGAAATCAATGAGTTTAAAGTACAAGCATACCAAAATGGTGAATTTAAAGAAGTGACAAAGGAAGATTTATTAGGAAAATGGAATGTCTTTTTCTTCTATCCTGCAGACTTTACATTTGTATGTCCAACAGAATTAGAAGATTTAGCCAATCTATACGAATCATTCCAAAAAATCAATTGTGAAATTTATTCAGTATCATGTGATACACATTTTGTACATAAAGCTTGGCATGATACATCAAAGAGAATTCAAAAAATTCAATATCCTATGTTAGCTGATCCAACAGCCGCTTTAGCGAAAGATTTAGATGTTTATATTGAATCAGAAGGTGTCGCAGAAAGAGGAACATTTATTATAAATCCTGAAGGAAAAGTTGTAGCTTATGAAGTGATTGCTGGTAATGTCGGACGTAATGGAGATGAGTTATTAAGAAGAGTTCAGGCATCACAATTTGTTGCTGAACATGGTGATGAAGTTTGTCCAGCCAAATGGCAACCAGGTGAAGAAACATTGAAACCATCATTAGATTTAGTAGGAATATTATAATGTCTAAGATTTATGATGCGATTATTGTTGGTGGAGGCCCAGCTGGGCTCTCTGCCGCTATATATCTTGCTAGAGCAAAATATAGTGTCCTGGTTTTAGAAAAAGAAAAATTTGGTGGACAGATTACCATAACATCAGATATTGTGAATTATCCAGGCGTGCTGGAAGATTCTGGTGAAGGTCTTACAATCAAAATGAGAAAGCAGGCTGAAAATTTTGGTGCATCTTTTCAAAAGGCTTATGTCAAAAGTCTTCACTTACAACAACCTATCAAAAAGGTTGAAACGGATCAAGGAATCTATGAATCTGTTGGTCTCGTATTAGCTCCAGGAGCTCATCCTAGAAAGCTTGGTTTCCCTGGTGAAAAGGAATATCAGGGACGTGGAATTGCTTATTGTGCGACTTGTGATGGGGAATTTTTTGAAGGATGTCCAATCTTTGTTATAGGGGGAGGTTTTGCAGCATGTGAAGAAGCTCTCTTTTTAACACAATATGCTTCAAAAGTGACAATGATTGTGAGAGAAGAAGATTTCACATGTGCCAAAACAATTGCTGATCAAGTGCGTGCTCATGAGCAAATAGAAACGCTTTTTGAAACAGAAATTGTGGAAGTTGGTGGGCATGACACGATGGAATATGCTGTTTTTAGAAATAATCGTGATCAGTCATTATGGCGTTATGAGGCTTCAACGCATGGACGTTTTGGAATCTTTGTTTTTGCTGGATATGTTCCACAAAATGAATTATTTCAAGATCAGCTGGCATTAAATGCCCAAGGATACTTAATCACTGACCGACATCAAAAAACAAGTATGGATGGTGTTTATGGTGCAGGTGATATTTGTGAAAAAGATTTACGTCAGGTTGTGACTGCTGTCAGTGATGGCGCTATTGCTGCAACATCTTTAGAAAAATATATCACGACAACAAAAGACAAATTTGATATCCAAACAATAGCTTATCAGAATCATTCTCAAAAAGCAAAAATTTCAAAAGGAGATGATTCTTCCATGTTTATCAGTCAGGACATCAGAGAACAGTTACAACAGATTTTCAACAAATTCACAAAAGATGTTTATTTAATAGGTCAATTATCAACAGATCCTTTTTCATTAGAAATGAAAAACTTTATGGAAGAGCTGGCTTCATTAAGTCCACATATTCACAATATTTATCAGTCTGTTCAAGCTCATCCTCAAATCATTTTATGTGATAGTGATCAAAATGATTTAGGTGTACATTATCACATGGTACCAGGTGGTCATGAGTTTAATTCGTTTATACTTGCTTTATACAATATCGCAAGTCAAGGACAACCATTGGATCAACACGTCATAGAAAGGATCCAATCATTAAAATCACATCAGATTCAAATCTTTGTCTCTTTATCTTGTACAATGTGTCCAGAAGTTGTTCAGGCAACACAACGTATAGCTTTGCTTCATCCGGATATCCAAACATCTATTTATGATTTATCACATTATCCTGAATATAAAGAACAATATCAAATAATGAGTGTACCATGTATTGTGATTGATCAACAACATGTCTTGTTTGGAAAAAAGACAATGGAAGAGATGGTACAGGTATTAGAAAAGCTTCAGTCAAAATGAAGCTTTTTTGTTTGTTTACCCATACCATTTTGATAAAAAGACATAACTTATATTGAGGTGAATGAAATTGGATTTTAATGAAAATCAATATGACATGTATGATCCATACAACCAGCGTGTTATGATTCAGCCATGGTTCTGGTGGTGGCTTTTCCCACCACAATTTTTCCCACCAGGTCCTCCAAGACCTCCGCATCCTCCAGGACCACCTAGACCGCCAAGGCCACCAGGTCCTCCAAGACCTCCACAGCCACCAAGACCACCTGGACCACCAGGATCACCAAGGCCTCCTTATCCAAGAGAATATATGTAAAAAGGCACATCAATTTGTGCCTTTTTGTGATTTTTGTTTTTTTTCAAGTTTGACGTATTCAATACAAGCGACACCAATAGCCCCAGCTAAATCTAACATCAGATCTTTCATCGTATCATTGAGAGCCTCATGCCCCTGTAAAGGAATATCATCTTCGTCATATAGTGTAGAACGAGTAGTTTCCATATATTGCTGATTATTTGTTTTGAAAATATCATCAACAGTATATTCACCAATTTCCCATATCGCTCCAATTGCTAAAGCTACACATACAACAATCAAACTCATAAATAAAGGTGATACAGATAGAGGAATGCGATATTCCTGATCAAGATATTGAATGACTATAAAACCAACATAGGCAATGACAACACCTGAAAAAGTATGCAAAATAGAATCCCAATAAGGTATACGCCCATAAAAGTTTAAAACATCTCCTAAAATAAAACCACTGAATGCAAAAGTGATTAAAATAAAATCTAATAAATGTGGGATTTCAAAATGATATATATCTTGAATAAACTTAGGAATACGTAAAACAAATAACATAGCTACTAATTGGACAATAGTGAAAATTAAACGTCCTTTATTATCACCAGTGCGTGTAAATAATAAGAACACAGCAATTCCTAACATCAAGACAACGCTCCAGAAAATCAATTTTCTTGCGATAATTAAATAATAAGGTTTTTTTTCTTTTAACTTTGTTTTCATAAATCCTCCCCCGTATTGCCTATATCATATATGACAATTATGAACTTTCCATAAATTCCTGACATATTTGTTGCCATTCTATTAAAAGTTTATCTAAAGAATAGGCAGCATTAGCAGAAGAAGTTGAAGGTAAACATATATCTTTTTGATGTGTCAATTCATAACAATACTTCATATACAGCTGATGCGCTTTTTTTCCATTGGTATAAATATGTGTCATATGTGTATCTTTTAATAAACCTGCAATATCATTGACAATGACATTCTGAATTGAGCTGTCACTAGAACCATGAATATCACAGCTTTGAATCACATCCCATAAAGCAATATGATTTTCAAGTAGAAAATTCTTTTTTTCTTCAATCGTTAATAATGGATCATGGTGATAAAGCGTGGCTAGAACTTTCCAGAAACGATTTTGTGGATGATGATAAAAAAACTGAGCTTCACGTGATTTGACAGAAGGAAATGAACCTAAAATAAGAATTTGTGAATCCTGATTATAAATAGGGGGAATATTGTGTATTGCGAACATGTTGTCACCACCTTTTCATTTATTATAACAAATTTTATAAATTCATTTTACAAAAAAAGAAAAAAGGTATATGATAGGTATGTAGATGATGTCAATTCTATAACCGGTTTTCAAAACTGAATAACGTCTTTGGGGCAGGGTGTAATTCCCTACCGATGGTGATAGTCCATGACTCGCTGATAGCGACTGATCTGGTGAAATTCCAGAACCGACGGTATAGTCCGGATGAGAAAAGACAAATTCTATGCAACTTAGACATTTTTTTGTTTAAGTTATTTTTTTTTAGAAAAAGGAGATAGAAAAATGAAAACAAAAAAATTAAACGTCAAAAAAATAGCTTTGATTGGCATGTTGGGTGCATTGGGTGGTCTTTTAATGTTGATCAAAACACCACTTCCATTTATGCCACCATTTATGGATTTTGATCTGGCAGCATTACCGGAAATCATTGGTGGATTTGCCTTGGGACCGGTGGCAGCTGTTTTGATTGTCATTGTCAAACTGATTGTCAAATTAGCTATTTTAGGAACCAGTACAGCATTTGTAGGGGAGCTTTCTAATTTTATTGTGAGTGTTGCCTATGTATTACCAGCTGTATTGATTTATGATCATCATAAAGAAAAGAAATCCGCATTACAGGGTATGATTATTGGAACAATTGTGTGTACACTGGCAGCTGTGATTTCTAATGTTTATATGATTATCCCGTTTTATGCGAATATGATGGCAGGGTGGTCAGTGGATACAATTGTAGACATGTGTCATGCTGTTTGTCCTTTGGTGAATGATATCTGGACTCTCGCATTGTTTGGCGTTGTCCCATTTAATTTAATTAAATGTGGTGTGACTTCAGTGATTACTTTTATTGTGTATAAGAAAATCAGTGTACCACTTAAAAAATTTGTGAAAGCTGGGATGTAGACAATGAAAGTCAAAAAAATAACAACTATTGGCATTCTTTGTGCATTAGCCATGATTGTAAACTTGTTTGCCTTTATGCCACTTGTTCCTACTGTCACATGGCTGACTTATGATCCTAAAGATATTATCATTGTGATTGGTGGTTTTATATATGGTCCAATGACATCTTTGATTATGAGTGGCATCTGTTCAGTGCTGGAAATCATGATCAAAGGTGGAACAATCTTAGATGTTTTCATGAATATGATTTCAACCTGTTCATTTGCTTGTGTCGCAGCAGCAGTTTATAAACATAAACATACAAAACAGGGAGCCATGATTGGCTTGTTATTAGGGGTGGTTATAACTGTTATAAATATGACGATCTGGAATTATATTGTCACACCAATTTATTATGGTATGCCTCGAGCAGCAGTTGTAGCATTGTTGTTACCTGGTATTATTCCATTTAATATATTAAAAGCTGGACTTAATGCCGGAATCACTTTATTTGTATATAAGAGTGTTGTAGCTATTTTACGTCATACTCATTTTATTGAAGCAAGTGGACAACCTACTTCCCAAACAAAGTCATTGGTCTGGGTTGGACTGTTTATTACAATATCTATAATCTGTATTATTTTAGCTATTCAAAATATTATTTAAGGAGTTGAAGATATGAACTTTTTAGAAGCCAAGACTTATTTATTTGAAAAATTGGCACCATCAAAAATTATGGCACTGGCATCAAGTGTCAATGATTATGTTATGGTTAGAAATGTCAGTTGTTTAATTTATAATGATGCAATTTATTTTAAGACTGATAAAAATTTTAGAAAGACAAAGCAGTTATATAAAAATCCTCGTGTGGCTTTATGTTATAGTGGCATTCAAGTTGAGGGTAAAGCAGAGATTTTAGGATTAGTTATTGATGAACCAGGACATCAATTTGAAAAATTATATCAGAAATATTTATGGGGAAGCTATAATGCTTATAGTCATAAAGAAGATGAAATTTTAGTAAGAGTTGAACCTGTTTTTGTAGAAATATGGGATACTGATGAAAAGAATCAGGCTTTTCAGACTTTTATTGATTTTGAAAAAGAAAGTGTAGAATATTGTCAGTATGATGACAAAAAATAAGAAAATAATGATTATTTCTCTTTTTTCATGAAAAATTCATAAGTATTTTCTATAATCATGGTGTACTTTTACTTTGTAATTGTATAAATAGTGTGTATAATGGTTATGTTAGAATTTAATGAAGAAAGAGGGATTTCATGAAAAAACTCATTAAGGTGTTACTTTCAAGAAGATTGTTATTGATTATTACACTCATTGCGGCAATTGTTTTTACTGCCGTTGCCTTTGAGTTAAGTATACTTCCATTAAAATATTTTATACCATTGATTGTGATTATTTTCTTGTTAGCTTTTTTATTTTATCGTCTAGCAAGAGATAAAAATGATCGTCATCCTATCAAGGTTGCGCTAATGAAGTTATTGAATGTCTTACTTGCTATTGTCTTAATTATAGCGTCTTTATCTTTGATGAAAGGTTCAAACTTTATTTCTTCTATTACTGGAGGAAATGAAGAAATCATTGAAATGAATGTGGTTGTCTTAAAAGATTCTGCCTATAACTCTATAGATGATTTAAAGGGACAGCCTTTTGGAGCGCATCAGGGCGATGCTGTGAATATCAATAAAACAGAAACAATGATTGAAGATGATATTGGTGAGATTGTTGTAACAAACTATAGTACAAATAATGAGCTTGTGGCAGCGTTATTGGATCATGAAATGAGTGCTATTATTGTTAAAGCTGTAGATTTAGAATCTTTTGATTCTATTGAAGATAAGTTTAATGAAAAGATCAGAATTATTCAAAAATATGAAATCAAGTTACCAAAAGTAGCTGCAAATAGTGCTAAGGTGACTCAAGAGCCATTTGTTGTCTTTATTAGTGGTAGAGATAAAGAAGGACCAATTAATACATTCTCATTATCTGATGTGAATATGATTGCGGCTATTCATCCTCAAACAAAACAAGTTCTATTAGTGAGTATTCCTAGAGATTATTATGTAGATATTAAAGGCATTGAGGGTGTAGAGGGTCAAGATAAGTTAACTCATAGTGCTAAAGGTGGAATTGATGCGACAATTCAGACTGTAGAAAATTTAGTTGGTGTAGATATGAACTATTATGCTAAGTTTAATTTTACATCATTTATGAATGTGATTGATGCTTTAGGTGGTATTGAAGTGACTGTGCCTAAATATGATGTGATTGGTAGAGATGATGGTGTCTTTACAACACGATTAGATAAATATACAATTAAACCTGGAAAACAGACTTTTGATGCAAAACATGCATTATCATTTGTCCGTGAAAGATATGCCTTTGTTGATGGGGATGAAGTTCGTGGAAAGAACCAGATGTTAATGTTGAAAGCTATTATTAAAAAATGCTGTTCACCAAGTATTATTACGAACATGGATAGTGTTTTTGAATCTTTATCAGATAGTTTTGAAACCAATTTAAGTGCTGATGATATCAAATCATTAATTAATATGCAAATTAATGATATGGCTTCATGGGATGTTCAATCTTATCGTTTAACAGGAGATGCTTCACAGAGAGTTTTTGAACTTGCGACAGTCGGTGATGTGACATCTGTTAATGCAAATGGTGTTTATGTCACACAACCTGATGAACAATCTGTGGCTCAGGCAAGAGAATATATTCAACAAGTTATGAATGGTGAAATTGTGAAAGTAACTGAAGAATCATCTGACAGTGATTCTACACAGAACAATACAACTTCGACAGAAGAAAATACAACAATTGAGTAAATGAATTGCTTAATTGAAAAACATATGCTAATATAAAGAAAATACAATGAAAAGAAAGAGTAAATGGATTGTTGATGACGTAGAGAGTTCTTGGCTGGTGAAAAAGAAATCATGACACCATTGAATACATCTTGGAGTAGGTGGCTGAAATAAAAGTAGGTTT
>NZ_SJOR01000032.1:0-15451 GCF_012027715.1 Massilimicrobiota sp. SW1139
ATATGGAACGAAGAATACTCATCAAGGCACTGACTCTTCTAAAAGAAAAGCAAATCAAGGAAGATAAGAATTACGATTTCATTGATGATCTTATCATTAAATCATGTGATGCAGTTCCAATAAAAAGGAAAAGAGCCTATGAAGAACGATAGAACAACCGACTATATTCTCATAGGATTTTTTATTATTCCTGTCATCTGGCTAGCAGTCCTTATTGCACCTTACATGGATAAAGGTCTGATTGGTGCATTGCCTTATTTAAGCAATGCCATCAATCACCCTTTCTCTTTTCATTGGTGCAAGGATACATTCAAAACCATATTCATCTTTTTGCTGATTTATGTCATCGGAATTGGTATTTATTATTCAACTCGCAGAAACTATCGCAGACAGGAGGAATATGGTTCTGCAAAATGGGCAAATCCCAAGACCATAAATAAAAAATATGCAGATAAGGATATGTCACAAAATAAAATACTTAGTCAAAACGTCTATATAGGTTTGAATGGAAAAAAACATAGAAGGAACCTCAATACCCTTGTCATCGGTGGATCAGGAGCTGGGAAAACACGTTTCTATGGTAAGCCCAATATCATGCAGTGCAACACATCCTATGTAATTCTTGATCCTAAAGGCGAGATACTTCGTGATACAGGAGCACTGCTTGAAAAGGAAGGATATATTATCAGAGTCATTGATCTCATCAATATGAATAGATCGCATGGATACAATCCATTTACCTATATCAAAGATGATAAAGATGTTCTTAAGCTGATAACAAATCTTATTAGAAATACAACTCCTAAGAATTCCCAATCGACTGACCCCTTTTGGGAAAAATCGGAAACTGCTCTTCTTGAAGCTTTATGTCTTTATCTGCTTAATGAAGCTCCTGAAGATGAACAAAACTTTTCCATGATTATGGAAATGATTGTTGCAGCTGATCCAAAGGAAGATGATGAAGATTATATGAGTCCTCTCGATTATTTATTCTATGATTTAGAAAAAGTTAAGCCAGAAAGTCTAGCTGTTAAACAATATAAGATCTATAAACAAGCTGCTGGAAAAACTGCAAAGTCAATTCTGATTTCTGTTGGTGTACGTCTGGCAGCTTTTAATCTTGAAAGCATTGCTTCGCTAACCTGTCATGATGAACTAGAGCTTGAAAAAATGGGTGAAAGAAAAACAGCATTGTTTGCAGTCATTCCCGACAATGATTCAACATTTAATTTTCTAATTGGAATGCTTTATACTCAACTTTTTCAAATGTTGTATTACAGTGCCGATATTCTCCATAATGGCGAACTTCAAATTCCTGTACATTTTGTTATGGACGAGTTTGCCAATGTAGCTTTGCCAGATGAATTTGATAAACTACTTGCTACCATGCGTTCACGACAGATTTTTGTATCTATCATTATACAGAACTTAGCACAGATAAAGGCTCTCTATAAAGATGCATGGGAATCAATCGTTGGAAACTGTGATGAACTCTATTATCTAGGTGGAAACGAACAGTCGACGCATAAATTCATGAGTGAATATTTAGGTAAAGAAACACTGGATACAAACACCTATGGTAAATCAAGTGGAAAAAGTGGAAGCTACTCTACCAACTATCAGCAAGCAGGTCGTGAACTTCTAACAGCAGATGAAGTCCGTCTGCTCAACAATGATTATGCCCTTCTATTCATAAGAGGTGAACTGCCTATTATGGATAAAAAATACGATATTCTCAAGCATCCTAATGTCAAATATACCAAAGACGGAAGTGGTATTACTTACTACCATAACGAGATTAGGCATACCATTGATGACTGGCAGAATATTGTTCTTACTGATAATGAATATGAACTCTTAAGCGAAGAAGACCTTGAAGAATATTTCAAGGAACAAGAAAAACAGTAAAGGAGATTTTATAAATGAAATTAAACAAAAAAACAAAGAAATTATTAATAATCTATGCAGTATTTGCACTTTTAGTGAACTTCAATGTACTTCATGTACATGCAGCAGGTGACCCAATTGCTGTAGTCAATAATCTAAGTGATTTTATCTTCAGTCTTATTCGTGCGATTGGGATGATTCTGCTTGGCTTTGGTGTTGTTCAGATTGGTTTATCCTTAAAAAGCCATGATCCCAGCCAAAGGGCTAATGGATTTTTGACTGTCGCAGGCGGAATCGTCATTACCTTTGCAAAAGAAATATTAAATCTGATTGTCGGTGGTTAAGCATTTTAATAATACAAAAAGTGAGGTGAAAACAAATGGGTGGAATCCTCGACAATCTCACTAATGCAATCAACACTTGGAATGAAAAGTTAGCTGAAATATGGCTGCTTCTCACCCAATCCCCACAAAATTTCAAAGGTGGTGGCATATGGCAATCCATAACAACAATCCATAATGCACTCATTGCCATTGGATTGGCTCTGCTTGTCTTATTTTTCGTATTTGGTTTAGTTAAAACCTGTACAAGCTTCCAGGACATCAAAAGACCAGAACAAGCTGCAAAATTATTCATTCGTTTTGCCATAGCTCGTGGTCTTGTGGTATATGGTATGGAATTCATGTTAGCAATCTTTGACATAATACAGGGAATTACAAGTACTATCATGACAACTGTAGGTGTTGGCACTGCAACTGAAACCGTACTGCCAGATACAATCATTACAGCAATCGAGGATGTTGGTTTTTTAGAAAGCATACCTTTATGGGCAGTAACTCTGCTGGGAAGTATATTTATTACTATATTGTCTTTCATTATGATACTAACAGTATACAGTCGCTTCTTTAAATTGTATATGTATACAGCTATCTCCCCTATTCCTTTTTCTGCAGCTGCTGGAGAATCTACACAAAGTGTATGTTACTCATTTCTAAGGTCATATGCTGGTGTGTGTCTGGAAGGGGCAATCATCATACTGTCCTGCATCATATTTACAAAATTTGCAGGAAGTCCACCGGTCATTGATCCAGAGGCAAGTGCTGTAAGCATGGTATGGAGCTATGTAGGTGAAATCATATTTAATATGCTCGTGCTGGTAGGCACTGTCAAGATGTCTGACCGTGTTGTAAAAGATATGATGGGACTGTAATCTAGAAAATTGACAAGTTTACTATAGAATTTAACAACTCATTATATAAAATCAAAATAGTTATATTTTTTAACCAGTCTTTTTTACAAGGCTGGTTTTTCTATTGAAAGAAAGGAGCTAACAACAATGAAATCATTAAAAGATTACGAAAATATCAAAGAATTTATCGAACTGCTGGAATATCAGGGAATGAATAACGAAAAAAAGCAATTAGAATTCATTATCGATTATGTCGATACAACAGAAAAACAGCTAGATGCTGTGCTTAATGAACTTCACAATGTAAGAATGGAATTAGGAACAATTCAACAAAAGACATTAAAAGCAACTGCACTTCGTGCTGTAGATAACGTGACTGATAAAGTCAATCTTGCTAAAGATAATATCATCAAGACTAAAGAATTCATCAAAACCACTATTGAACATGGTATCAAAGAATTCAAATCAAAAGGAAAAGACGCTTTAGTTTCAACTATGAAAGCCTTAAATGTTAAAGGATTGCTACAAAAATGTCAGCAATGTTTTGACAAGATTCAGCAATCTGCTGATAAATCAATAGATACACTCACACGATTAGGAAATGAGATTCATCAAGTCAATAATCATTTCAAGAATATCCGTCGTATCATCGTTGGAAAAAATCCAGTGGAAGTCAAAAGAAGAAATCATGATAAAGGAGTTATCAGTCTAACACAAAGTGGGCTTTTCAAGGTCATGGAAAAAATGACTTATTTATCTGCAAAAACAAAAGAAAACATCAAGAAAATAGAAAAGCAAGAACAAGAGCTAACATCAAGAATCACGTCAAAAAAAACTTCTGTAAAAAAAGCTCTGAATGATATAAAGAAAACAAAAGTCGATAAAAAAGAAATCAATAAAACAGTTCAAAAAGAAAGATGATTTACTGAGATATTTAAACATTCTGCTATTCTTGATATTTTTTCATATGCTATACTATATATAAATCTTTTTATTACTGGAGGCTACATCATGTCAAGAAAAAATCATAAAATAGTCAATGGAAAACTACTTCAAACTGATAAAAGATTCTCTCAGTTAAAGACGAAACAGAGAGAAAAAATATATAATTGGATGTATGAAGAAACATTACATTACTATATGAATAAGCATAAAATGCCTTATGGTAAGCAATGCAGCATTGTTGTTGACGCCATCTATGATAGAATTATTGAAGCTGAAATCTGGATACCCTATAAAGAAATTCGATATCAGTATATCAAGAAAAAAACCAAACTAATCAATAAACTAACAAAAAAGATAAATCAGACAAATAGTTCTAATACAGATCATATTTCTGATTCTATATAAAAATCAATGCCAATAGATATTAGAAATTCTGCATGATTTTATGGAAATAAGCCATGTTATCAACAGTTGACAGATTTCCAATAATGGTTGGTTGAAGAAAATCTATATATCTGCAATACTAAATTCGCGATCGCAAATGAATTTAACTTAAAGGAGAATTAATATATGAATTTCAATGAAAAACTAATTAATTTGAGAAAATCTAAAGGCTTATCACAAGAAGAATTAGGTGCAGAACTGCATGTATCCCGTCAAACAATTTCCAAATGGGAATCGTGCCAATCATATCCAGACTTTCAACGCCTTGTGCTTCTTAGTGATTATTTTGGTTTGACACTAGATGAGCTAGTCAAGGATATTGATGTAGAAGAAGTAAGAAACAAGAATATCAATAACGAAAAACTATCATCAATATATGATGATATGAACAGTGCCAAAAAATTTATCAGTGCGTTCTTTGTTTTTGGAGCAATGGTATTGATTTTCTTTGCTATTATCGTTCTGTATGGTGTATTTTTTGTAAAGTAATTACGTATAGTATTTGCTTTTTACAAGAGGTTGATTTCGATCAACCTCTTTTCTATATCCAAAAATATGAATAAGATTGATTAAATCTGGCAAGTACAATATAATTATTTACAAGAAAATTCAAAGAAGGAAGGAATGCTGATGAAAACTTTTATAAAAGTTATTAAGAAACTGTATTGGCTTGGATTATTAGGTTTTGTAGGCTCATTTCTTGATATTCCTTCACTAGAATTATTTTATCTATTCTTTTTGCTTGCATTAGTCGACTTTGTTTTATCAATTATTATTGTTCTTAGAATGAAAGATACTAATGAAACAGTAAGCGACATTAAATTTCTGTTTCAAAATCTAGGCATGCTGATCGGCATACCAATTATTTATTTACGAAATAGATTCCGCCTTCCTAATGCAAAAAGCTATGAACCAAAGATTTTATACAGCCTGCCATTTCAAGGCAGCTGGAATGTTGCAAACGGAGGAGTCGATAGAGAAACCTCGCATTCATGGAATATCTGCAATCAGAGATACGCCTATGATTTTTATATCGAAATAAACGGTAAAACTTTCTGTGATAGCGGAAAGTCTGTAACAGATTACTACTGCTATGGAAAACCCATTTTAGCCCCTGCTGATGGAATAGTTGTTGAAATCAAGAATCTTTTCAATGATACACCCATCTCCGATGAACCAGAAGCACTCTGCAGTGCCTCAGACATACGAGGAAATTATATCGTTATTAAACATTCAGAACATGAATACAGTACAATAGCTCATATTAAAAAAGATAGCTTCTATGTCAAAGTAGGTGACCACGTTCAAAGAGGACAACAGATAGCCTGTTGTGGTAATAGTGGAAATACAAGTGAACCACATATACATTTTCAGATACAGCAAGGAAAGAGTTTTCTTTTATCAGCAAGCTTACCCATATGTTTCGCTGACATTATAAACCATACCACATGTAAAACGAGTCCATATATAGCAAGAGGTCATATAGTAGAAAATAAAAAATAGTGAGGTAGTTAGTTTTTATGATTAACTGCCTTTTTAATTTCACTGAATGGAGGAATATAGATGAATGATATTTTTTCAGATATGCAGTCTAGAATAAATGTTTCATATATCTCAGATATGCCCTATTATAAACATCGTGTTCTTTTAGAAATGAAAAAGATGAATCTTAGTATCTATTCAGATAAGCAACTTGAAGATTTTTCTTATTATGTATTCAAAATTCAATTTAAACAGTTAAAAAAATTATTAAAGAAAGGAATGATTGAATGGAAATAAAAGTAAACAAAGAAATAAGAAACTATACAGAAAGCATTGCCTTCGGACTCAACCTTAGACAATGCTTTTTTTCTGTACTAGCCTGTATCGTTGCAGTAGCAATCTACTTTCTATTTATAGATCATCTAGGAATGGAAATGACAAGCTGGTGCTGTATGCTGGGGGCTGCCCCATTTGCTGCTTTAGGATTTATTAACTATCAGGGCATGAACGCTGAACAGATTTTCATGACCAGCATTCGCTCACTGATTTTACAATACACAAATCTTATTGATCAGCCATATAATCTCTATTACGAGATCATGAAAGACTATATTGATAGAAAACAAAAGGAAGGTGTGAAAAAGAATGTTAAAAAGCTACGCAAAAATAAGAAAACAAAATAAAGAAAAAATTCATGTTCCAAGAACTGCACAACAGACAATTCCTATTGACACTGTCTATGAAGACGGTATCTTTCGCCTGGGAACACGTTATTCAAAGACATATCGTTTTGTTGATATCAACTATTCGATTGCATCAGAAGAAAGCAAAGAAAATATCATCAAGAACTATAAAGATATTCTAAACTCATTTGATTCTACGGTTACAGTTAAGATTACAATCAATAACCATAAAATTGATCTTGCCCAGTTCAAGGATGATGTATTATTAAAGCTCAAAAATGATGAAAGATATGACCGATTTATAAGAGAATATAACCAGATGCTTCTAGAAAACATGGCAAGATGTGAAAACATCATACAGGAAAAATACATTACAGTTACCTGCTATAAAAAAGATGTAACAGATGCCAGAATATTCTTTTCAAGACTGTTCAATGATCTTTCTTCTCATTTTTCACGTTTAGGTTCAGCATTGATTGAACTGAACCTAAATGAAAGATTAAAGATACTTCATGATTTTTACAGAAATGGTGAAGAAGAATATTTTGATTTTGACTTATCATACAACGCAAAAAATGGTCGCTCATTCAAGGATGACATCTGCCCAAGAGCACCTGTATTTAAAAATAAGTATTTCCAATTAGGTGATAAATATGGTCGAGTATTATACATTTCCAAATATCCACAATTCTTAAAGGACAAAATCGTTGCTGACTTATGTTCTATCAATAAGAATCTCATGTATTCAATGGACATCATCTCCATACCAACAGATGAAGCAGTGACAGAAACAGAAAACAGATTACTGGGTATTGCAACCAATATTGCTAATTATTCTCGTAAACAGGCTGCAAATAATAACTTTGCAGGAAGTATCCCCTACGATATGGAAAAGCAGCAGGAGGAAATCAAGGAATTTTTAGATGATTTAACCGTAAGAGATGAAAAAATGATGCTAGTTAATATCACTATCGTTCATTTAGCAGATTCATTAGAAGAATTGGATGCTGATACTGAAGTCTTGAAATCTATAGCCCGTTCCAATGTCTGTGAATTAACTCCCCTATTCTTTGCAAGCAGGCAATTGGATGGACTTGTCACAACGCTTCCTATTGGTATCAATCGTCTTGATACGATGGTTCGTACTCTTTTGACGGAAAGCGTTGCAGCTTTTATGCCTTTTAGAGCGCAGGAGATTATGGAAAAAGGCGGTATCTGGTACGGTAACAATGCAATCACTAACAATATGATCATCTGCAACAAGGAAAATTTAAAAAACCCTAACGCTTTTGTCCTCGGTGTTCCAGGTGCAGGAAAGTCTTTCCTAGTCAAACAGGAAATAGAACTAGCTATGGCTTCAACTGATGATGATATCCTTATCTGTGATCCAGAGGGGGAATATGATATCATCATGCAGGAATTTGGTGGTGAAATCATAGAAATCTATGCCGGTGGTAAGGACTATATCAATGCTATGGATATAACACTCGGTTATGGTGACTCTGGAGATCCTTATAAGGATAAGGCCCAATTTATCCTATCACTAATAGAAAGTGCTAATCGTGGTACTGTTTCATTAGAAGAACGAAGTATTCTGGATAGATGTATCAATATCGTTTATCAAGATTTTGAGAAAACTGGTGTTATGCCAACCTTAAAGACATTAAGAGAAACGCTGATTCAACAGCCAGAACCACAGGCTAAATCCTTAGCACTTAAAATGGAGCTATTCACGATAGGTTCCATGGATTTGTTTGCTCATCACACAAATGTGAATACAAAGAGTCGTGTTATTTCCTACAATATTCATAAACTCGATAAGAACATGAAGACGATGGGACTACTCGTTATCACGGATCAGATCATCAACAGAGTCAATGAAAACTGGAAGAATGGGAAAAGAACACATATCTTCTTAGATGAATTCCATGTGGTCTACAGTAACCCTGAAAGTGCAACCTTTTTCAACTCTGCATGGCGTCAGTTCCGTAAAAGAGATGCATTTCCAACAGGAATCACACAAAATGTAGAATATCTGTTGAAAGATGAAGAAGCACGTTCGATTCTATCCAATACTGAATTTATCGTCATGCTGAATCAGGCAGCCAAAGATAGAGAACAGCTTGCTAAATTATTAAAAATCAGTGATGAACAGATGAGTTTTATCACCAATTCTCAACCAGGTTCAGGACTTATCAAACATGGTCCAAATCTAGTTCCATTCATCAACAAAATACCAAAACATACGTTTATGTATCAAACTAATACAACCAATCCAAATGATAGAAAAGAAAAACTTATTCAACAGGGACTGCTTAAAAGGTAGTCCTTTCATCTTTTTATAGAAAGGAGTTGATAACATCATGAATGAAATCAAGAAAAAAACAGAAAACATGGAAATTAAAAGCAAAGACAAAATTGTGGATGTAAGAAAGCATATTAAAAATATTACTATACACTCAAAAGAAAATAGTAATACTGATGAAAAAGAGACACAGAACACATATGCTGTTGATCATGTATCTAAAAATGGTAAAAAAGCTATAAACAATGTTAAAGAACAATCAATAAAAAATGCAAAAAAACAATATGTCAAAAGAAAAAAGAATAAGATTATTGAAAGGCAGAATCAAAATGTTTATACCCCTACCCCATCATCTTCTTCTCAGCATAAATCAGATAAAGCAGTATCTGAAAACAATACTCTTAACAAAAGAAAAACTGTACAAAAAGATTTAAAAATAAAAAAATATTCAAAGTCTTTGCCAATTAAAAATAAAAATATTGCTATCAAAAAAGAAACAGCTAATCAAAAGACTTATCAACATAAGATAAAAAGTTTTGTTAAATTAAAAAATTATAAACAGATAAAAGATTCTTCAAAAAAAAGCAATCGTATCAAAAAAGGCACTCAATCAGCCATGAAAACCCTAAAAGGTTCTCTTACATTCATCAGAAGAACAGCACTCAGTGTTTCCAATTTAATAGGTGCTGGAATATCTCTCATATTATTACTTGTACTCCTTCTTTTTATTGGTGTTTTTGCAGCCCTATCTGATAATTCATCTGTTAGCTCTACAAATGCTCCACTAAGTGCAGAAGTATTGGCTTACACTGATACAATAGAAAAATATGCTAAGCAATATGAAATGGAAGATTATATTCCAATCATACAGGCAGTCATGATGCAGGAATCTGGTGGAAAAGGAACTGATCCCATGCAAAGTTCAGAATGTCCCTACAATACAAAGTATCCAAATAAGCCTAATGCCATACAGGAACCAGAGTACTCCATTGATGTAGGTATACACTATCTGTCAGACTGCTTTAAATCAGCTCAAGTCAAGGACAGCTTTGATAATGAACATATCTTTTTAGCTTTACAGGGCTACAACTACGGTAATGGTTATATAGACTGGGCAGTTAAAAACTTTGGAGGATATTCTAAAGCCAATGCTAAAGTATTCTCAGATCAGAAAAAAGCTGAACTAGGTACTGATGTCTATGGCGACCCAAATTATGTAGAACATGTCATGCGATATGTATCGCTAGGATTCGGGAATTACCGAGAACAACCTAATTTTGATAATATGGATGCATGGGGTAGCAACAATCCATATTCAAGAGCAAATCTTTATGGCCAATGCACTTGGTTTGCTTGGGGACGTTTCTATGAAATCTATGGATATTCTCCCGGATTTATTGGTGATGGTTGGAAATGTGTTGATCAATTGTTACAGGCACATCCAGATAAGTTTATAAAATCCAATGAACCAGCAGTCGGTGCCGTATTCTCATGTGTTGGAAGAAATCATGTTGGAATAGTTATTGGTTGGAATGGAAAGAATATAACAATTCAAGAAGGAAATCTAGATGGAGTGACCAATACATTTGCAGATGCAAAAAAAGATTGGCATACTGCAACCTACTCATTAGACCAATTTCGCACCAAATGCAAAGGAGTAGTATTTGCAGTGCCCAAATAATTAATATAAATAAAATAAAAAACAATCAAAAAATCAACTAAATAAAATTTTACAACCCTTAAAATTGACTAATAAATCTACTGTAGTATAAATTCCATCATTGTATTTATTCTTTTACATTTAATTACTATTAACTTCTAACCAGTTATAAAAAACAACCAGCTTAATTATCACTTAAAATAGTCATTAATCATGCTTGAATTTATAAAAGGGCATTCAAAACATGTCCTTTTATTATTTTTTTATAAACATTATATACTTAAAAACTTTAAAAAATCGCAAAAGATAATTTATGACAATAATGTTCATAATATTACATTATCACTTAAAAATCGACAAAACAAAATGTGATTCTATCGTCAAAATTTCAGTAAATTTTCATATTATAGATAAGTTTGTAGAATTCATATTTACTCTCTCTATAATGATTACCCATAGGAAATAAACTATCGTAATTTGTAAACAAACCACACTATAAAAGGCACAATTGTGCTTAAGAATACATATATTATCTTATTTGTAAAACGTTTTACAAATTACTAAAAGAAGGGTAAGTGATAGAATGTTTTATTCTCGTGAAGAAATTGAACTTACTCTAAATTTATACTCTATTGCAAAAGTACATTTGAATGATTTGGAAAGAAAACAATTAATCAATGGTGAAAGTAATGCTACAAACTTTGAAAAGAATTGCTATCATTATTATTCATATATTATTGATATTGTTCATTCTTGGATAAATACCTTATTGCCAGATGAAGCAGAAATTATTCAGAAAAGAATTATCGATAAAAAGACCTTTGATTTTATTGCAATTCAGCTTGGTTATGCAAATCATAGCTCTGTTATTAGAAAATATAAAAATATACTCAATAAATTAAGTTTACAGGAGATTCATAAATGTTAAAGATGTCAGAATATATGCAATGGTTATATTCTATTATTTTAACAATCGTTACATCCCTTTTTGGAGAACACTGGATTCTATTTTTACTGTATCTTTTACTGAATATTATCGATACATTAACTGGATGGGCAAAAGCAAGAATCAATAATCAAGAAAGCTCATCAGTAGCATTGATAGGAATTATTAGAAAAATGGGATATTGGATAATGATATTGATTGCTTTCTTAATTCCTGTGGGATTTCAGGAATTAGGAAAAATCATCAGTATAGATTTATCTGTAACGATTTTTCTTGGATGGTTTGTTCTTGCTTCTCTGATCATCAATGAATGTAGAAGTATCCTTGAAAATCTAGTAGATGCAGGATGTAAAGTTCCTCAAATACTTATCAAAGGTTTAGAAACTGCTTCTAAAAATATAGAAAGTATCGGTGAAGAAAATGAGTAATTATATTATTGATATTTCTTATCATAATGGAACAGTAGATTTAAGCAAGGCAAAGAAATATATTGCAGGAGTTGTTGCTAGATGCTCTTATGGATGGAGTTCATCGAATATCGATAAACAGTGGGACAATAATGCAAAACAGGCTAATGAATTGAATATTCCACTATTTGCTTATCATTTCTGCTATGCAAGAAATGAAGAAGAAGCAAAAAAAGAAGCAAATTTAGCACTAAAAGCGTGTCAAAAGTACCAGGTAAATGTTATTTACTATGATCTTGAGTTCTCAGATTATCAAGGCAATCTAAGCAATGATATGTATTATAAAATAGCTAAAGTATTTTGTGATGCCATTGAAAATGCGGGATATTCAGTTGGTATTTATGCCAACCAAAATTGGTTTAAAACCAAGCTCACAAATGATGGATTTTCAGCCTGGACTTTATGGTTAGCAAACTATGGGAACAATAATGGCTATAACACCTGGAACAATGAATTGCAGTATAATCCTTTCAATCATGTTTTATTGCATCAGTTTACTTCTAATGCTAAAAACGGTGTATTAAAAAATATTGAAGGAATTAGTTCAAGTAATCTTGATTGCAGTTATGATCACGGTCTGATAAATACATTTGTCAAAGATAACCAAATAAGTGAAAACAAATCATTTCACGTTGGCGATAAAGTAAAGGTAAAAGCAGATTCAAAATGGTACGATGGGCAATCAATTGCAAGTTTTGTATTCAATAATGAATATGAAATCATTCAAATCAATGGGGATAGAGTAGTAATTGGGGTAAACGGAAAAGTCACTGGAGCTATATCATCAAGCAATTTATATTAATGAGAATTAAAAAAAGCACAATTGTGTTCTCCGGTAGATGTATTATTTAAATGTAGAAAACATACCGGTATAAATTCTACAAAATAGAAAAACAGGAGGAAAAGAAAAATGGCAGATGCTAACATTTTAAAAGCACAAAAATATTTAAACAATATGTATGGACATAGAAGTGAATGGGTTAAATTGGAAGAAGATGGACTAACAGGAACACTTCTATGTCAAGGAATTATCAGAGCATTCCAGATTGAAAATGGCATTTCTCCAGTAACTGGAAATGTTGGTGATTTAACATTGTCTAAAATGAGATCATTAGATCCAATTTCTAAGATGAATGCTGATGATGAAGGAATTCCAAATGTATGTATTTTACAGTGTGCATTATTTGCAAAAGGATATAATGCAGGAGGAATTACTGGAGTTTATTATACAACAGGTGTAAATGCAGTAAGAGAATTTCAAGATGATGCAAACATTGAAGTAACTGGAATTATCGACTGGAAAGTATGGATGGGACTTGTTTCATTGAACTGGTTTAATAAAACTAGTGGTGGAAAAGATAAAATCGTTCAAATTCAGCAACAGTTAAATGCTGACTGGTCAGATATTATCGGTGTTGGACCTTGTGATGGCGTTGTTTCACGATTTACTGCCTATGCACTTATTGCTGCACTACAAGCTGCCGAAGGAATTTATACAGATTTTATTGGTAGTTTAGATGGAACTAATTTCGGAGATCAGACAACAGCTAATTTCCCTACTGTATTAAAACAAGGTCAAAATGGAGAGTATGTCAAGTACAATAAATTAGTTCAATACGGATTGTACCTAAACGGTTATGATCCTGGAAGATTTGATGGGAATTTTGATAGTACTACAAAATCTCAAGTAGCTGCGTTCCAAGAATTCTATGCATTAACAGGTATTGGATTAGTCACTTCAGGAGAAGTAAATTGCTCAACAATGAAATCACTTTTAACAAGTAAAGGTGATACAAACAGAACTGCAAAAGCGTGTGACTGTTCAACTGTATTAAATAGTCAACAGGCTCAAGATTTAAAATCAGCCGGTTATCAGGTTGTTGGAAGATATTTAACTGGGACAGTGGCTGGATCAAGAAGAAAATTCATTACTTTTGAAGAAATTGAAAATATTAAAAATGCAGGTTTAAGAGTATTCCCTATCTATCAAGACGGAGGTTACCAATTAAGTTATTTTCAAGATTTAAAACAAGGAACGGTTGATGCACATACTGCAATTTCTGCAGCAAAACGAATTGGAGTTCCAGAAGGTACTGTTATCTACTTTGCAGTAGACTTTGACTGTTACAGCTATCAAATGACATCATTTATTGTTCCTTACTTTAAAAAATTAAACCTAGTTTTTAAGAGTTCAACAAATAGCAAGAATTATAAGATTGGTATTTATGCTCCAAGATACATCTGTTCTTACATCAGTGATTTAGGATTAGCCAAATACTCATTTGTTGCAGATATGTCTAGTGGATATAGCTGTAATTTAGGTTATCCGATTCCAGAAAACTGGGCTTTTGATCAGTTTTATGAATTGAAAGGAAACGAACAATTCAATTCAACACCTTCGTTTGACTTAGATAAAGTAGGATATTCCGGACGAGATACAGGAATTTCTAATTTTGATGAAGTACCATATTTAACACCTGATCAATTAGCAGAATCCAATTCTGAAAATATGGTTGAAATTCAAAGAGATCAGTTTGTCTATAATGTACTTGAACCATTAGGATATTTAGATGTAGTTAGTAATGCAAGCCTTACTTATAACCAAGAATTTTTATTAGATACTATTTCACTAAATGGATTAACTGTCAGAGTAACAGCAGAAGTGTCAGATACACTAGCAACTAATTTTGATGGTAATCCAATTACAATTGATGTTGACAATACCGGAAAATTAACCGCATCTTGTGAAGCAGAAATTGAAGGATTAATTAGTGGTATAGAATTAGGTGATTTTGAAGGTATTGATATAATTAACTCTACAATTGATGATTTAAAAGAAGTAGCAGTATCAATTACATCAGGAAAAATAGGAGTAAAAGTTGATTTAACTTCAGCATTTCCAAAATTAACTTTTATTATTACATCAGAAGATATTTTGCCTGATTCAGATGAATTAGATGAAGAAATTACTGTGGAAATTAGTTTTGAACTTATTCCAACTTATGAACCAGAATATAATTTTGAAATTAATGTTGAAGAATTGCTTGCTTTTGGATTAACAGCTGCGACAATTATTGGACTAATGGCACTAGCTTTTACGCCTGGAGGACAAGCCTTAGTTGTACAATATTTAATAACAATCGGTGTCTTGAGTCAAGCAGCAGCAGGCGGAGTATAAACTTATAGCATCATATTTTTAAAAATTAATATCATGCAAAAACATTGATATAAATAAAAAAATATATCCTCATGAATATGGTCATCTTTAGCAAAGCTATTGATGACTATATTTTTCTAAAAAAAGGATCTTGAATTGTTTATCAAAAAATTATTTTGCATTTTAAATATAACTTTTATATATTAAAACAAAAAAAGTTTACAAAAAATTGCGATAGTTATATAAATTTATGATAAGATATTTTTAGTATTCTAAAACCAAACTT